>JAFSWY010000144.1 GCA_017444295.1 Selenomonadaceae bacterium
AGGCCATGGAATCCACCTGATCGAAATTCTCGGCACAATGCGCCCGATCCCATTCCCCTTCCAGATCATGGAATCCTCTACTCTTGGCAAACTGGTAATTGGTGTAGGAATTCCAAGGGACAAAATAGCTCAAATAGAAGGGATCCAGCATCTTCAATTCCTCTGCCGACGGAGCAGCAACAAGAGTCAAATCCTCTTCCGTCACGCCATCCACAAGAAGCTCGCTCTTGTCATAGCTTACCGCCACGCCGTTCTCCACTTGCTTCCGTGCGCTGTAAGTTTCCTCCGCGTCCACACCGCCGTACTCGAAGCTCACATTCTCCCCATAGCACAGCATAGGTGTATGGAACTTGACAGCCATGTGCAAAGGGAATGTATAAATCAGTCGATCCAAATACCAAGTGGGCGATCCGTATTTCTCGAAAAAGAACCGCATCAGCGCCTTCTGTGCCTTGATATTCGGTTTACAGGAAATCAGCGTGCATCCAAATTCCTCGCTGAGATTGCGCAAGTTGTGAATCCCCGCCTTGGTCATAGGGAAGTTGTCCTCCACCGTGAACAGAATCGGATGCATGTGCATGACTTCTTTCAGCATATACACCTGAAAATGACTGTCTTTCCCGCCGGATACGGCAACAGCGCAATCATACTGCCCCTTTCCGTTGCAGTTCCGATAGTTGTCGCAGAACTTTTCGAACTCCTTAAATCGAGCGTTCCAATCGATATTTTTCCGATTCTCATAGTGGTTGCATGCGCTGCATACCCCATGTTCATCGAAAGTGATGCCCGGACGTGTATCCGGCATCGTGCATTTTTTGCAATAATGCATTTACTTATCCCCCAAATCCTTGCCATACTGTTTCCCCTGCTCCATGCACACCTTATTCAAGAGGAGCTGGATATAGACGGCCTCGCTCTCACTGAAATGTTTCCGCAGTGTCTCATGAATCTTTCCGTTGACCTCCCATGGCGGGTACTGCTGGAATACCGGCTTGAACAGGACATCGACGGACAGGTTCAGGAAATAGCTGTAAACGACAGATATGGCTTCCCCGTTGGCCTGAAGCGAAGGGGTCTCCTTCTGGAAATCCAGGAATCTCCGAAATACTTCCAGCGTGTTCTCCACATAGTCCGGAACCTTGTCCAGCAAATCTCCTCTCGTCACTGAATCAGGCGTAGAGACGACATGATACAGCGTCCCCGGAATCACCACATATCTCTCGGCGAGGCAAAGCAGCACGACACCGAGAAATGCATCCTCGAAGAACCGCATGCCTGTGAAATATTTTGAACATCTCTCCAAAAGGGAGCGAGTCGTCATCTGCTGGACCATGTTTGTGTTAATGAGGAAATACCGCAGGAGCAGCAGCCGCTCGGCCCCATTCGACGGAAGAACCATCCCTTTGTTTCCCTTTCGCCAGAAATCGGGGCGCCCCTCATCCACCATATCCGCCTGCGTGGCCTTCATTGCCTCATACATCCGATGCAGATATTCCGGCTCCACCGTATCATCGGCATCGATGAACGCAATCTTTTCGCCTCTGGCATGTGCCAAAGCAAATTTGCGCGTCATGCCTGCACCGGAATTCTTCTCATTCTGCAGGATACGCACCTTCGGATGCTTCCCGTAGGTTTTCCTGAGCAGTTCCAGACTCCCGTCCGTGGAGCAGTCATCCATCAGGATGACCTCGATCTGGTCTGCCATGGTCTGCGCCAGTACGCTGTCCACACAGGGAACCACGTAGTCCGCCTTGTTGTAGACCGGAATGATAACCGAAACTTCCGGAACCGATTCCTCTCTCATCAGGCTTTCCCTCCGTGTCCCGCGTCCCGTGTTCCGTCCTGCCCCTTCGGATTCAATCCATGATCTTTCATCAGCTGACGAATCACGCGGATCACATGCCCCGGCGTGATGGCTTTCGTACATTGAAACCGCTGCTTCGGATCATCCTGATGCCGTGGACACCAGTCGAATCGGGTCATGTCGAAATCCTGCTGCCCGTCATTGAAACAACCATTGCAAACATTGAGATTGATGACCCGATAGGGCGTGCGGAACTCAAACTGCGGGGTTGAAAAGCCGCTGATCATGATGACAGGAATCCCCGTCCCCCATGCCAGCCAGGAAAGCCCACTGCCAAGACCGATGAAAAAATCCGCGTGATGCAGGAGGTTCACCCGCTCGATGAGCGGAATATTCCCGGTGAAATCCTCGGAGCCCCAAGGAATCATGTTCCAGACATCACCGGTTCCTCCGTAGATCCGATCCTTGTCAATGCAGAGCACGCGGTACCCCTGCTCCTTCAGGAATTGGATGGTGTCCATCCAGCCGCTCGGATTGTTCCAGTACTTGCACTGAGCCGAAGCCTGGGCCGCAATGCAGACATACGGCTCCTGTATCACGCGCTCCCGTTTGGTCGGCAGAAGTTCCGGACGCACTTCCTGCTCCGGCAGTCCCAGAATATGATAAGCGCACCCCTGCAGTCCGGTCAGATGCCATGTATAGGGCTGATTCTTCCGATTCGTGGAGGGATAGAAATTTCCCACATAGTACGTGGCATAGACTCCCTGCGGATGAGTATCCCGCGCAATGAATTCGATATCCGGATAACTCGGCGCCAGCAGTTCCCTCATTGCGTCCGTTGCCGTAAAGTAGACCTTCCGGCATCCGTGCTGCTCTTTGAAGACACGCGCATAGGGAACAAAGGCGAGGGTATCCCCCATCGCGGTGCTGCAGCAGTCGATCACGACATCCTTCCCACGGGCATCATATATGTGCTCATGGACGCGCTCATCCCCGTGATAAACCTCGATTTTCCACCGGATAAAATAGGTTTTCCCACTTGCAATGGTCTTGCCTCCGGGAACCGGCCCGTCAAATACCACAAAATCCGTGTCCATATCCACCGCGCGTACACGCCAGCCATCTCCCTCCGGCACCATGACGCGCATGCCCAGATTGAAGTCGATGCCCAGCCCCGGGATCTTGGTATTCGGTACGACATCATTGGGAGCCATCGTGAAGACACCATGCTTTTTCTGCTCCTTTCCCTGCTCCCCGTGTTCTTTCCCGTCCGTCTGCGGGAGCCCCTCCTGCACTTCCTTTTCCTTTTCGTCCATCAAAAACTTTCCTTTCTGTGATTACCCTGTCTTTCCAATGCCTGTACCCTGGCCGTCATCTCCTGCAATTTCTCCTGTAATGCGCGTATCTCTTTTTTGCAATCCCATAGCTCATCGACAACGCCATCCAGTGCCGTTTCGAGCGCCATGGATTCCACCGTCCGCAGACGGAGTTCTGTGTCTTCCGACTTCCTATCCCCGAACAGGATCCGATGGAGCCGCGCAAAGACGCAGCCGACCATCGGCATATCGGCAATCTCTTCCACCACATGAGACGGCAGCACAGAAAACAGGGATGTCAACATCCTGGTCCTGCGGATGGGAAAGAAGCGAACGTCCATCCGCAGAACCTCATCCATGAAAATGAGAAAAGACAACACCGGCTCATGCGGCCAGTGATAGGCGCTGCGTTCTTTCCAGAAACCGCCATAGTCAATCAGCCGCACGCGTCCATTGTCTTCAAGCACATTGGTGATGCGCAGATCCGCGCAGTACCACCCTTTCTGCTCCAGCACGATCAGCTGCTCCAGTATCTGCCGGAGGATGCCCCAAGGGTCGTAGGGGTCTCCTTGCTTTCTGGCAGAAAGCAGCCTCCCGTCCAGCCGTTCCCGCGCAATCCAACCCTCCGCAGGATTTTGCTCCAAGGAATACAGCCGCGGATAGCCGTCCTGCCCCCCCATTTCCTGAAGAAAACGCGCTTCCGCCCCGAACTCCTCCCGATTATGCGCATAGGGTTCTCCCTCTCCCAGAAAGCGAAAGCCCTTCACAAAAAGCTCCTCGCAGAAAAAATACTGCCTGCTTCCCGCATGCGCATCATGGAAGACATTGTTGGTCTCCCGCAGGGTTTGCGTGATGGGAAGAATCCCTGTCCCATTCAGAAGCACATAGCGCCTGCTGCCCAGCAGGACAGCCCCTCTCCCGTCCTGCTGAAAGGACAGCAGGCGAACAAAGTCAAAACAGGAAAGGAGCGTATAGGCATCCGCCAGCAAAAGCCTCCCACGGCAGGCAGCTTCCCCTGTATCCGGCACGGCAAACAAGAGACAGTCCGCGTGATCCGCCAGCTGCACAAAGAATTCCTTCCCCTGTTCCGTTCCGCCGAGCGCTTCCATGCTCACGTCTGTCGCAAGGAAAATCGCCAGATCACCCTTCCTGTCTTCCATCCGGGACAGAACTTCCGCTCGGTCCGTCTGTGCCTTGAGATGCAGACAAGCGGTTTCCGCGCCTCTTTCTTCCAGAGAACGCAGGCAGGGCAGGGTCCCGCTACCGATTCCCAGTACCCGGAGCGTTCTTCCTGCATGGTCCTGCAGCGCATCATGGATGAGCAATGCCTGACGCAGCCAGCGCTCTTGCCATTCGTTTGTTGCCCTCATGCTTTTCTTCCCTCTTGAAACCGCAGGACAAGGACGCGCAGACGGGTATTTCCTTTCAGGAAGTGCAGACAAGCCGCCCGCTTCTTCCCGTCCAGGATTTGATTTCCGCCGCCATCCGCAAGCACGATATCTGTCCCCCAAAGGATGCCGCCATTTCTCCGCATCCCTTCCAGAAGCGGATACGCACTGCCCGTTCCGGTTTCCAGTCCTGTTCTGATCGCACACTTTGCCAAGGGGACGAGCTTTCCGTTTTCCTCCACCGACATGCTCTCAAGCGCCGCTTCTTCCTGCCGCACTTCCAGAAGTTCCGGCAGCTTCCACGCCATCCCGAGCAGGAAGCGTGCATCCAGCCGACGCGTCGGAACCCCTTCCACCAGCTCTTCCATGAGTCTTCGTGCCTTATCCGCCAGTTCGTGGAATTCCTCGATGGTGAGATCCAGACGGAGACCGTCCAAGTGCAGGTGGATGGATTCCCCGATATTGTCCTCCAGACGAATGCGATGACGCCCCGCCTGCACATCCGCCAAACAGATGACGCCCGGATTGCTCATGGTTCCCGCCTTTCCGGATGCTTGAGCCGATTCAAATGATCCTCCGCCAAGAGGACGGCCCCGCACATGGCGAGAAACTCCCGCTCCCCGAATTCCATACGGAAGGACGGGGACTGCAGGTGGATCAGACGGTCGCCGCCTGCCTGCATCGCCGCATTCAGCTCCACCGTCAGTTCCCCCTGCGGCAGCCGGAGCTTCCCAATATCCCTGATTCTCTCTCCCATGCCTGCACCTCAATATCCCGTAAATCTGCAATAGGTATCAAAAAGCCCCTCGTATGCACCCTGCCGGATACGCTCCAGCAGAGTGGATGTGAAGCGGAAGAAGACGAGCCCCAGCTTCTCCTTCCCTTCCTCGGACAACAAGAGTTCCTTCCTTTCCTCGATTTCCTGCCGATACATGTCCGGGAATCCGTGCTTCTCGAACATGGCGCGCACCACCAGATAAACAGCCAGCGTGCTTTCGTCCAGCGCATACCATCCCATGTCCTCGTTCCACGCCCGATCCCTCCATGCCGCTTCCTGCAGTTTCCGATCCAGTGGAATCCACGCACGCATGCCGAGGCATTTCGTCGCAAGCTGCGCACAGGCATCAACGATCAGCCGGTTTTCCGTGTGGACAAAAAAGGCGTTCTCCCGCATGGCATACAAAAACCCCCATCCGCTTTCCTTCCCATAAGGATGTGCCATTTGCCGGAATCCCGCTTTCTGCATCAGCGCCGGAAGTTTCCCATAATCGGCGGGATGGACCAGGAGGTCGATGTCCTTGCCGAGTGGAAGTCGCGACGGAAGCTCTCCGCCCATGTTCTTCAGCAGAAGATACCTGATGCTGCTTTCCTTCAGTGCACGGAAAAAGGCTTGGATATCTTCCGCGTTATGATATGTTGCCATCCTGTTTCGTCCCTCTGCCCTTCTCCTGTCATTTGTCTGTCAAAAGGAAAATCCCCCCTGATCAATGGGGGGAGGCTCCTTGGTGAATAGGTGTGAGAAGAATTTCCGTGTGTCCCACGGCGGAGGTTCCTCCCTTTGCCGATGTCCAGATCAGGTCGATGATCACCTCGTACATCCGCAGGGATAGTCCTGCCAAGAACCCCATAGGAAGTTCTTGACAGGGTATCCTCGCGGCAGGGACGGACACCCGTCCCCTGTTATGCCGCCTTCAGCTTACCTCGTATCAGGCTCAGCCCTGGCTCCATTCCTGCGTGGAATAGGTCGCCGTCCACTTCGAGCCGTCTGCCAGCTGGAAGGTTGCGCCCGTTGCGCCGGAAGCCTTGTTCACCGTCAGCACATCGCCGTTGTTCGCGGTAACCGTGATGGCGCCCGTCTTCGAAATATCCGCGCTCTTCAACTGAGCCAGCGAGATATCGAAGAGATTGACCAGATCGTCGTCGCTGACGTTCTGCATGACATCCTTGCCGTTGCCATAGCCATAGAAGAACACATCGCTGCCGCTGCCGCCCTTGAGCGTGTCGGCCGCCGTGCCTGCGCCGCCCCAGAGGCTGTCGCCGCCGCGGCCTGCCGCGATGGACTGGCTGCTGGAGTCGCCCGCGAGCTGGTTGCCGCCGGAAGCGCTTGCCGCATCAATGACATCGATGCTGCTGTACACCGTGCCCTGTGAGCCGTCCAGCCAGATATTGTGGCTGTCGGAATCCGTCAGGCGGAGCGCATCGCTCTTAGAGCCGCCCACATAGAGGGTCGCCGCCTCGTCATAGGTAAAGCTGTTCGCCTGGGCGGAATAGCCGATCTTCGCAATACCGGAATTCGTGCCGTCCGTCCACTGGATCATGTCATTCGCCCCGTTGGAGGATGTCGTCTGGAGCGTCAGCACGTCACTGGAGCTGCCGCCGACGGTGACCTTCACGGTATTGCCCGCGGTACGGTTGATGCCCGTGATGGCAGAGCCGAAGGTGTTCAGCAGGTCATTCGTCCCATCTGCCGTGTACGCAGCAAAGCTGCTGACCGAATCCTTGCCGGAGCCTGTCGTGAAGACGAACGTATCCTCCGACTTCGCATTGCCGACCAGGCTGTCCGCCTTGTTGTCCGCGCCGCCCCAGAGGCTTGCGGAGCCGCCGGAGCCCGCGATGAGCGTCTCCTTGGCAGTGCCGCCCATGAGCGTCGAGCTGCCCGTGCCGCCGGTCACGGTCACGATGCCCTGATACTTCGCCGTATCGGAAAGATCGACAGCCACCGCGTCATCCACCTTCGCGAAGCTCAAGGCGCTCGCCTTGTCCGTGCCGCGGTAGAAGTCTGCGTAGTCAGCCGCTGAAGCGTTGATGGTCTGCCCCGAGCCTGCCACAGCGACCTTGGCACCATTCACCAGGATCTCCGCTGCGCCCGTCGTGTTGTTCTTCGTCAGATTCTGCAGGTACAACTGGCCGGAGCCTGCCTTCACCGTCGCATTGGTGGTGTTATCGAAGCGCATGGTGACATCCGATGCGCTGCCCTCCACCAGATATACGCTGTTGTTCTCGTCACCGAAGCCGCCGACAAAGTTTGTCACCGTGTCCTTGCCGGAGTTCGTGCCGACACCGACAAATGCGTGAGCCTTTGTGCCAGCCAGATTAATAAGGTCATCCCCAAGGCCGCCATAGACCGAATCATTGGTTCCTGCGACAATGGTATCCGCCTTGGAGCCGCCGACGAAGAGATCGCCGGTCTCCCCATTCTGGGTGCCCATCAGAATCACGCTGCTGGTCACGCTGGACAGGTCAATCGTCGATGCGGCATCCGACTTCACCCATCCCACATACTGCTTGTTCTGGTTAGCATCCGTGAACTGCACCGCATAGTAGCCGCTCTCGGATGCGTTCACCGTAGCGTTTCCTTTGATTGCAGTGCCATCAGCCTTGATCGAGTCATCTGCATAGAGCGTGGTGGCTCTCGCAGCCAAATTCGTAGCCGAAGCACTGTCGATGGAGATCATATCCCCGTCTGCCAGGCTGTAATCCGTAATATTTGCGTTCATTGTGTTATACGCCGCAAACACATCCGCACCGGCGCCGTCCACCAGCACATTGGAAGCCTGTGTCGAGAGGATGACATCATTTCCTTCGCCGCCCTCCAGCGTGTTCCCTGTCCCGGAAGCCGTGGCAGCAAAGTCAAGGGTATCGTCACCGGCGCCGCCGACAACAGAGCTGTTTATAAGTGCGCCACCACTGCTGATTTTATCATTTCCATCGCCGCCGATTACGGTGTAGCCGGCATCCCCAGCAGCATCGACAACCACAGTATCATCGCCGTCGCCGGCATCCACATAGCCAAGTCCGCCCCGAATCGTGACAAGGTCGTTGCCCGCGCCGCCGATCACAGTGGAATTCGCGCTGGTCGCAGCGAGACTGTCCGCCCCTTCTCCGCCGTCAATATAGGAGAATGTACCTGCCGCTACAATGGTGTCCTTGCCGGCTTCACCGTAGGCGAAGGAATTTGCCCCATAGAGGTTCACCGTATCATCGCCTGCGCCGCCGTACAGCGTGTCGGCACCCGTGGCGCTGCCCTTCAGCGTATCGGCATAGGAACTGCCCTTCAGGCTCCAGGCATGACCCGTGATACCTGTCGTCTGGCTTGAATACAGGTCA
>JAFSWY010000145.1 GCA_017444295.1 Selenomonadaceae bacterium
ACCACAATCTGCACGTCGTACTGAGACATTAAACTCTGCTCAAAACTGCCATCAACAAAGGAACGATTGCCAGCGCCGGCAGATAATTGATGACCTTGAGCTTTGTGATGCCCACCATGTTAAGCCCCAAGGCCAGGATGATGAGGCAGCCCGTGCTGTTGAGCTCCAAGATGACAGCATCGGAAAGATAGGGAGCAATGTAATTTGCCAGGAGCACGATCCCTCCCTGGAATATCAGGGTAAACCCGGCAGAACCCATGACACCTACGCCCATGACAGCACTCATCATGATGCCGGCGATAAAATCCAGAAGGGATTTTGTGTAGAGCATGGCAAAATCTTCCCGAAGCCCTGCATTCAATGACCCCACAATGACCATGGCCCCCACGTTCATAATCAGACAGGAGGTGATGAAGGCATGGGCAATCTTCGCCCCCTCCCCTCCTCCGCTGAAACGGGATGCCGTCCTTTCTGCAAACCTGTTGATCCTCCCATCGAGGTCTGTTGCTTCCCCAAGGAAGATTCCCACGACCACTGCGACGATCATGACGAGGATGTTCTGTTCCTGCACAGCCCCCTGTATCCCGATGACCACCGTGCACACCCCCAGGCCCTGCATGAGAGCATCCGCAATCCCCTTCGGGATTCCCTTGCGGAGAACGAGGCCGATCAAGCACCCCAAAACAATGGCCACACTATTGACAATGACTGCAAACATATCTCCAAACATCCCCATCCTGTTTTGCCTTTGGATAATAAAAAACGACTCGTACAAGCTGCGAGTCGTTTTTTCAACTCATTTCAAGATAAACTTCTCTATGACCTCTGCCACGGCATCCTGGTCATAAGCAGCCTCCGTGATATAATCGCAATCCTTCCGGATCCCCTCCACGGCATTTGCCACGCCGACGCCCAAGCCAGCTGCCTGAAGCATCGACAGGTCATTGAAATTGTCGCCGATGGCAATGGTTTCTTCAGGTTTCACACCCAGGATATCCGCCAGCTTCATAAGCCCCACGCCCTTGGTGACACCCTTCTTATTGAACTCGATGTAGCGGTTGGAAGAGAAGCTCACATCGGTATCATCGGCAATATCTGCTGTCTCAGCCTCAATCTTTCGAAGATAACTGTCATCTGTATTCTCGTAAAGGACCTTCATGATGTCCTGCCCCTTAAGGAAATCCAGATTTTTCTCCGAAGTCTCTTCCACCGCCATGCGTCCACGGAGGAAGTCCCGCTCGCCCGTGTTCAAGCCATAGGCATATACACGGTCTATCGTATAGACATGAATGCAGACATCATAATCCATGCCCCGCCGATAGAGTTCCTCCGCCTTGGCAAAGGGCAGCGCAATGGCATGGATTGGCCGGTTGCCCGCATTCTCCGTGATGGCTCCCCCATTGAAGGAAATCACATATTCATTGGCCTTATCCCGCAGTCCAAGCTCCTCCAGCGTCCCCTGAATCGAGGCGAACCCCCTGCCCGTGTTCGGCACGAACTTCACGCCCGCTTCCCTCGCCGCCGCAATGGCTTCCCGATTCCTTTGGCTCACCTTCTTGTCCTTGCCCAGAAGCGTCTCATCCATATCACATGCAATAATTCGATACATTCATAAACCTCCCTGAGGAACTGTTCATCGTTCCTAAAGTCACTTTTTCGGGCGAATGGAGACATCCCCTGCCAGCACCCTTCGCCTGCCTTCCGGCGTATCCACCAGAAGCGCGCCTTCCTCATCAATATCCGCGGCAACACCCGAAAAGGATGCATTCGTTCCCACGCCGATGACATTGACCTCCTGCCCCAGGGTAATGGAATACTTCTTCCACCGTTCCATGACCGGGACAAATCCCTCTTCCGACACCATCAGGTAGAGCTCCTCCAGGGATTCCATCACCCGTTGGAAAAATTTCACGCGGGGCAGGTTTTCTCCCTTCATGATGGAAAGAGAAGTCGCCACGGCCCTGATATCCTCTGGGAATTCCTCTGCTGAAATGTTGACATTGATTCCCGTGCCGATGACAACATAATTGATGCGATCCATCTCTGCACTCATCTCCGTCAGGATGCCCACCAGCTTCTTTCCCTCATAAAGGATATCGTTGGGCCATTTGATGCCGGCCGTGAGCCCGAACTGTTCCATCGCCATCGCTACGGCAACCGCGG
>JAFSWY010000146.1 GCA_017444295.1 Selenomonadaceae bacterium
CACGGTAAATGTCCCGAAGAACCGCCCCGGAGGAGGAGGTCACCACGCCGATCCGCCTCGGAAACGCAGGGATGGCCTTCTTGTGCGCCTCATCGAAAAGCCCTTCCGCCATGAGGCGCGCCTTCCTCTGCTCAAAGGCCAGAGCCAGCTCCCCCGCTCCTTCGGGCGCGAGGCTGTCCACATAGAGCTGGTACGCCCCGTCCCGCTCGTAAACCGAAATGCTGCCGCCCGCAACGACGCACATGCCATTTTCCGGCTGGAACCGCAGGTTCTGCGCACGGCTACGGAACATGACGCATTTCATGCTTGCCAGTGCGTCTTTCAAGGTAAAATAGCAATGTCCCGACGCATAGCGCTTGAAGTTCGACACCTCCCCCCGGACCAGGAGTCCCTGCAGAAGCGCCTCCCTGCTGAACATTCCCTTGATGTACTTCGTGACATCACCCACACTATGGATTGCCATACTTCCTCCACCATGCAAACTCCGTGCGAAACGATGTTTCGCACTACGCCCTTACACGAAATCTAACCGATTCTGTGCCCTTCGGGCTTGACTCGCCAAGATTTCATAATAAAGAAAAAAGCCAGACACAATGTCTGGCAAGGTGAACTGCTCTACTTGACAATTGCGCCCAGAATCCCATTGACAAAACGGCCGGAGTCATCCGTTCCGTATTTCTTGGCCAGTTCCACCGCCTCATTGATGACAATCTTCGGCGTGATCTCTTCCTGGCCGAACCGTATCTCAAAGACAGCCAGCCGCGCGATGTTGCGGTCCACCGCAGCCATGCGCTCCACTTTCCACTCATGGGATGCAGCGGCAAGCATTTCATCAATGGCTTCCAGATTTTGCCGTGTGCCCCGGACAATGATACGGGCATATTCCCTGTCGCGCTTCGGCAGCTTCTCATTCTCTCCCAGTGCCGTGTCAAGTGCCAGTGTTTCATACATCTCCTGCTGGTCCTCTGCCTCGCTGCGGTTCAGGTCCAGCTGGAAAAGCGCCTGCAATGCCACTTCTCTTGCTTGTCTACGACTCATAAAAACCTTCCTTACACAGATTCTTTACCGGCGCTGGAACCGGTCCGGAAAAAACCGGTCCATGTGCGCCAGAAAATCCTCTCCCTTGTCCAGCTTGATGCCGACGAAAAGCCCCAGCAGACCGCAGAGCAGAACAAAAACCGTATTCCAGAAGCCGAAGAGAAGGATCGATATCCCTATGGCCAATCCCAAAAGCAGCCCCACCATCTTGCAGCGATGATTCTGCCACAAATCCCCTATCAGCTCTTTCATTTCATCTTTCATATCAAACCACGCGCTTTCTCTTTTCCACCGGTGCATTGGAGATATCCGAGACCGTTACGGTCACAGGCACATCCGAAAAGTCCATCGTATGCCGGATCTGCGCCTTGATGTTCTCTGTCACTGCATGGGACACCTGCGGCACGTTGGCACCCGTCAGAAGAATCAGATGAGCCTCCACCCGAAACGGGCAATCCTCCGAGGATACGGAACGTATCCGGACCTTTGCATCCCGAACAGAAGGAACGGCCTGTGCTTCACGCTCTGCCAGATTGCGCACTGCATCCACAGATACCCGCACATCCCCTGCACCGCCTTTCACGACGATGACCTCTCCGGATGCATCGGTATCAGAGGATTTTCCGGAAAAACAGCAATACCCGACAAAATAGAGACTCAGTGCAAGAAAAACTGCCGCTGCCGTCAGGCACTCCTGCTGCATGAAAGCATAGCTGAGCTCATTGCTCCATATGCGTTCCGGCAGGGCCTTGAGGCAGACCGCTAATGCACCGATGGACAGCACACCGATGGCCAGTGCATAAAAAAACAGCAAAAAACGATTGATGATCCCCATGATCCTGCCTCTTCCTAGCGGACGCGGATCTCATCGTCCTTCGGCTCCTCGTCAGGGAATCCTACGCCCTGCACATGAACATTTACCTCTACCACGGAAAGCCCCGTCATGGTCTCGATGGCCTGCTTCACATTCTCCTGTACAGCAAGGGCGATATCGGGAATGCGCACACCATACTTCACAATGATATAGAGATCCACGGCGGCCTCGCGCTCGCCGACCTCTACCTTGACGCCCTTTGCGAAATTCTTGCGTCCCAGGATTTCCGCAATGCCGCCCACAAGACCGCCGCTCATACCAGCAATCCCAGTAATCTCCGTTGCTGCCAGACCCGCGATGATGCTCACTACCTCATCGGCTATGCGCACAGTTCCAAGGGACGTGTCCTTCTTCGTTGCAATGACTTTTTCTTTTTTCTCGTCCATGCTAAAACCTCCTCAGGCAAATTGACTTATTCTATAGACTTATTTTATACTCGCGAACAGTAAAATTTACATCTCTGTACAACTCACTCGCGGTATATGCAGAGAGCGTAAGAGCTTTCCCTTCGGGAAATTCTAACGCTCTCTAGTATATATTTCGCCATACAGAAGAATATTCCTGCTTCCAGATGAAGAAAAAAAGAAAAGGCTTCCGCAAGAAGATGCAGCAGCCCCAAAACAAGCAGGTTTTATGCACGCTCGATGTAATTGCCGGTACGCGTGTCAATGCGAAGCACATCGCCCTCGTTGACGAACAGCGGAACGCGGACCTCATAGCCCGTCTCCACCTTCGCCATCTTCGTTGCGCCCGTTGCCGTGTTGCCCTTGACGCTGGGCTCGCACTCGACGACCTTGAGGTTGACGGAATTCGGCAGGGTGATGCCGATGATGCGCCCCTTGAAGGACTGGATGCTCACATCCATATTCTCCATGAGATAGTTCAGGGCATCGCCAAGCTGCTCCTTTGTGAGCTCCGTCTGCTCATAGCTCTCCGAATCCATGAAGGTGTATGCGCCATCGGCTTCATAAAGATACTGCATGCTGCGCGTGTCGAGATGGGCTGCGGGCATCTTCTCGTTGGGGTTGAAAGTGCGCTCCACCACGGCTCCCGTCTCCACATTCTTGATCTTCGTGCGCACAAAAGCGGCACCCTTGCCAGGCTTTACATGCTGGAAATCCACAATCTGCCAAACACCGCCATCAATCTCGATGGTCAGGCCGGTACGGAAATCAGTACTTGAAATCATTTCTTGCATCCTCCAAAATCTCTTCAAAATTCTTCAAACTAACTCTATCAACTTCTTGCTGCTTTTTGTCAGCGGCTCGCCACCGTCTTCGGCAACAAGGACAGTATCTTCGATTCTCAGCCCGCCCCAGCCGGGAATGTATACCCCCGGCTCATCCGTGACAAGCATGCCAGCAACCAAATGCTCACATTTGCTGCGCGGCGACAGCCTCGGTTCCTCATGAATCTCCAGCCCCAGGCTGTGCCCGAGCCCATGTCCGAAATACTGGAGCAAGCCTGCCTTGTTCAGGGACCCGCGGGCAATCAGGTCAACCTCCTTGCCGGAGATTCCCGGCCGGATCGCCTCCAGCGCCAAAAGCTGCGCCTTCAGGACCTCATGGTACACCGTGCGCTGCCTGTCATCCGCCTGTCCTGCGCAAACCGTCCGCGTGATATCGGAATGGTACCCCCGATAAACAGCACCGTAATCCATTGTAACAAATTCTCCCGCAACAATCAACTTTTCCGTTGCAATTCCATGGGGCAAACTTCCGCGCTCCCCCGACGCCACGATGGTCTTGAAGGAAGGCTCCTCCGAGCCGAGCTGCCGCATGCAGTTTTCCATATGTGCGGCCACATCCATCTCAGAAATGCCGGGGCGCAGGAATTTGAGGACATCCTCGAAGGCACGGTCGGCAATCTCGCAAGCCTTGCGGATGCAGGAAATCTCCTCCGCATCCTTGATCTGGCGCAGGGAATCAAGATCCAAGGCGGTCTGGAACTCCATGCCTTCCATCAGCTTCGACAGCCGCACATAGTCATCATAGAGCAATGCATTTCCCTCAAAGCCCACCTTATGGCAGGCAAGGGATTTCAGGCATTCCACCGCCTTGCCCCAAAGCCCCTCTTCCTGCTTCACCACCTCGAAAAGGAGAGCCTGTTTCGCTGCCTGTTCCGTGTAGCGGCTGTCCGTCACGAGAAGGGCCTTGTTTCGGGTAATGACGAGAACGGAATCATCCCCCCGGAACCCGCTGAAATAATGCAGATGGACGATTTTGTTCACAAGAACTGCATCCAGCCCATTTTCCTCCAGCAATGCCCGAAGCCGCTCCAAACGCTTTGCGATCATTCCGCCGCCCCCATCTTCAGGAGGGCTGCCTCCAGGGCTGCCAGATAGCTTTCCAGCCCCAGACCCGCAACCTGCCCCATGACCACGGGAGAGATGACGGAATGGTGGCGGAATTCCTCCCGCTTGTGGATATTCGAAAGATGCACCTCGATGACGGGCACCTCCACTGCCCCAATGGCATCACGGATGGCAATGCTGTAGTGCGTGTAGGCGGCAGCATTGAGGATGATGAACCCATATTTCCCCCGCGCCTGCTGGATGGCATCTACAAGGGCTCCCTCATGGTTTGACTGGAAGAAGTCTATGCCCACACTCGCACGCTTCGCACGCGCTTCCATGCGCCTGTTGATATCCTCCATCGTCAATCGTCCATAGATTTCAGGCTCCCGTGTCCCAAGCAGGTTCAGGTTCGGCCCATGAAGCACCAGTATTTTCTTCAAGAACAACACCTCGTCCAAAGCATTCAATATCGAATAGAAAAATCATCTTCCCCGGGCACCACATCCCTTACCTCCAGGGAAAGGCTCTTTACATGGATGAACATATTTCCTGCCCGGATGCGCCGTGCCAGTTCATCCACGGCTTCCTGCTCCCCCTGCACCTCCATGGTCACAGTGCCGTCGCTCATATTCTTCACCCAGCCGGTAAGCCCAAGGGCATCCCCAGTCTGCTGCACGAAAAAACGGAACCCGACGCCCTGAACACGTCCGCTTGCCTGCCCAAAATACCTTATCATAAAAATTTCCTCCTCCCAGCCGCTTCACTTCCCGTCCTCCACCAGCAAG
>JAFSWY010000147.1 GCA_017444295.1 Selenomonadaceae bacterium
TCCCAGACGAGCAGGCGATCGATGTCCTTGTTCCCGCTCAACAATTCACTGGCGGGGGGGCTTGCCAACCATGTAACATGGCAGTCAGGAACGTGTGCCTTGAGATTGCGTACGACATCGGTGGCATGCAGCACATCGCCGATGGCACTGAGACGGACCACGAGTATCCTGGCGTGTTCCGGAATGGTAGACATTGTTTTTTCCTCTTCGCTTTAAGTTCAGATGCTTTCTGTTATTTTTTTCACGTCAAATCATGTGCAAAGTATACTACAGCGTGATATTATGTGCAACAGGAGATTTTGGAAGAAAAAGGAAATCATGGGGGCATTGTCGAATTCCTATAGATTGAAGATGACCAAGATGTTTTGAACTGGAGGAAAGGGCATTGTTGAAGGAGATCACGATACAGTCATTGGCAACAGAGGCGGCCTATGCGCGGGGATGCCGTGATTATGAGGCGGGCCTGGTGCGGGACTTTCAGGAAAAAATATCATTCCTTCCCTCCTATGAGGCCCTCATTGACAATGAAGGCCAGGCTTCCAGCAAGGCCAGCGTGGCGCTCTCGCGCAGGGGGGATTCCGTGGAATCCTATTCCTGTGACTGCCCTTCCGCTGCCGTTCATCTGGAGGCATGCCATCATGTGGTGGCTCTTTTGAAGGCCGTGCAGTCGGAGCAGAGAGAACAGGGGAACTCCCGCAGGGAAGCATCAAGGCTGTCTGTGAAGCAGGAATTACAGAGGCGGGATTACGCTGCGGGTGAGCGGATGCTGCGCATTTTCGATGCCGCTGCTTCCGAGGAGGGTGCTCCCCAGCTCCTGCGGCTGGAACCGCACCTTTTCGTGCAGAATCTTTATTATCGGCGAATTTGCTGGCTGGAGTTTCGCATCGGGCAGCAGAAGCTCTATGTCATGAGGAATCTGCAGGATTTCATGAGATATGCGGAAGAAGGCCGCGAGATGAAGTTCGGCAAGGATCTCACGGTGGACACGGCCCACATGCGGTTTGAGGATGGGATATCCCGGGGCTTATGGAAAATGCTGCTCCGCACCTGGAAGGATGAGGCGGGAGAAAGGGAAGAGAGGTTTGGCCTGCGGTATTATGGGGCAGGCTCCGGGGGAAGCTTCAACCAGAGGCAGTTTCGCATGTCAGAGGGGCGGATCCTGGATTTCCTGGACCTCATGGGCAATCGGGAGTTCCTTTTCACCTATGGGGAGGAAGGGGAGCGCCGGATCAAGACGATACATTCAAATCCCCATTTCCGGATCGAGGTGGAGGATCATGGCGGAGCCGGAAGCATCCGTCTCGTGAACGAAAAGCTTGTTCCCTTGGACAATGATTGCCGCATGCTTTACGGGGAGGGCTTCATCTATCTTTTGGAGGAGGAGTTTGCACGGGAGGCGAAGCTGCTTCTCGGGGCATTTCCCAAGGAGAAATGTGTCTATATGGACAGTGCCCACATGGCGCGTTTCTTTGGGGAGCTCTTGCCGCGCATCCAGCGGTCTGCAGAGGTGAAGGTGGCGGATACCTTCCAGACGCGCTTCTTGCTGGAACCGTTGCAGGCGGAGTTCTACCTGGACTATTTCGGTGACGGGCTGGCGGTGCGCCCTGTGTTCCGCTATGGGGAGAGCAGCTTCAATCCGTTGCTGCAAAAGGAACCGAAGCCGCCCAAGGGGCGCATCATTGTACGGGACAAGCCTTTGGAAACGAAGTTCCTGAGCTATTTCCACACCTATGGATTTCGGCCAGAGCATGGACGTATGCTGCAGCCGGAGGAGGAAAGGAGCTATGCATTCCTGACCGAGGCACTGCCGGGACTGGCGGAGACGGCGGATATCTTCTATGCGGATTCCTTTGAGAAGAAGCCTGTGCGGAAGATGCCGAAGATCACGGCGGGAGTCAGTGTCAATGACAGCAATCTCCTGGAGGTGACCTTCAGCGCCAAGGACATCGATTTCGATGAGCTCATGGATATATTGGCAGACTACCGGCAGAAACGGCGCTATCACCGCATGTCGGATGGAACCTTTGTGACACTGGAGGAACAGCAGCTTTCTGCCCTGGCGGATTTTGTGGAAAACACGGGGCTCAAGAAGGGCATGGCGGATGAGGAGCGAAGGGTGCAGCTTTCCCTGTCCCATGCCATGTATCTCGATGAACTGGCGCGGGAGGATGAGAGCCTCCGGTTGGAACGCAGCAAGCGTTTCCGGGCGATGGTGCGGGATATCCGTCATCCCGGGGATGTGGAAGTGGAGGTGCCTGAGGGTCTCCGCGGTGTCCTGCGGGATTATCAGGTGACGGGATTTGGCTGGCTGTCCGCTTTGGCGAATTGTGGGCTGGGAGGGATTCTGGCCGATGACATGGGCCTGGGGAAGACCTTGCAGGTCATCGCCTTCCTGCTGGCCCATCGGGAGGAGGGGAAACCGCCCTCTCTCGTGGTAGTGCCCACGTCCCTTATGTACAACTGGATGGAGGAGATCCATCGATTTGCGCCGGAGCTCAGGGCTGCCGTGGTGGCGGGAACCAAGGCAGAGCGGGAGAGTGCGCTGGAGAAGCTGGACGAAGGAATGGATGTCATCATCACTACCTATAATATGTTGAAACGGGATATCGATCTCTATCGGGAGAAGGAATTCCGTTTCTGCTTCCTGGATGAGGCACAGCACATCAAGAATCCCGTGACGCAGAATGCCCGTTCCGTGAAGAAGCTCAAGACCCATGGCTATTTTGCCCTGACGGGGACGCCCATCGAGAATACGCTGACGGAGCTTTGGTCGATTTTTGATTTCCTCATGCCGGGATATCTTGGCAATCATGCCAAGTTCAAGCAGCGATACGAGATTCCCATTGTCCGTGCGCAGGATGTCCATGCCATGAAGGACCTCAAGCGCCATGTGATGCCTTTTATCCTGCGGCGCATGAAAAAGGATGTGCTGCAGGAACTTCCCGACAAGGTGGAAAGCCGAAGGACGAACGAGATGACGCCGAAGCAGGCGAAGGTCTACCGCGCTTATTTCCTCAAGAGCCAGAAGGAGTTTGCACAGGCGATGCAGGAGGCCGGTTTTGAGGAATCCCGCATCAAGATACTTTCGATCCTTACCCGTCTGCGGCAGATTGCCTGTGACCCTTCCCTTTTCCTTGAGGATTACGATGGAGGCTCCGGCAAGCTGGACATGCTGGAGGAAGTGGTGGAGGAAGCGGTTTCCGGCGGCCATCGCATGCTGGTATTCTCGCAGTTCACCGGCATGCTCAAGAACATCGCGAAGCGCCTGGATGCCATCTATGTGCGCTATTTCTACCTGGACGGCAGCACGCCTGCCATGGAGCGGCTGCATCTCGTGAAGGAGTTCAATGCAGGGCAGGTGCCGGTCTTCCTCATTTCCCTCAAGGCGGGGGGGACGGGGCTCAACCTCACGGGGGCGGACATGGTCATCCATTATGACCCCTGGTGGAATCCCGCCGTGGAGGACCAGGCAACGGACAGGGCCTACCGCATCGGGCAGCAGAAGAATGTCCAGGTCCTGAAGTTCATCACGAAGGATACGGTGGAAGAAAAGATCTATCAATTGCAAGAGAAGAAAAAATCTCTTGTGGACCAGATGATACAACCGGGAGAAAACTTCTTGTCGAAGCTCACAGAGGACGAGATTCGCGATTTGTTCCGCCTGTGAGGCTGATTTTCTGTCCCCTTCCTGCATGTATTTTCGGGAAAGGAGGGGATGGAAATGGCAGACTATCTGAATGCCGTGGGAAATCTGGGATTCCCGATTGTTGTGACAGCATTCCTGCTGGTGCGCATCGAGGGAAAGCTCGGCGCGCTCAACGACAGCATCCAGCAGCTGACCCAGACGATTGCCCGAAAGCAAGGGAATGGATGCGATGGGACGATCCCGTAGAGGAGGTCATGGGGAATGAATGGAAAATGGAAGAGGTTTTGCATGGCAGGGGTATTTTGTGCCGCGACCTTTTGCACGATGGATATGCAGCCCGCATATGTTCTGCAGGAATCTGCGGCCTCGGCGGAGGAGCAGGCCGGGACAGGGGAGGCCAAGGAAGATGTTTTGGCGCAGCCCATGAAGAAGGTGCGGCTTACCTGGCCGGCGACACCGCGTGCCGTGTATTATCAGCTGGTGCTGCTCAAGGACGAGGTGGATACGAAGGACAATATTGCCAGGGTGGAGGAGAAGGTCTATACCAATGGGATAGACCTTGACCTTAGACCCTATGGGGAGGAACGGAAGAATTTCTATTGGAAGGTGTGCCCGTTGAACTTCGATGGCAGGCCCTTGGAACATTTCTCCGAGCCGCGTCCCATTGTGGAAACCGGGGAGTTCGACACGACTGCCCCCCTGCCGACCACGGAATATGACAAGATGGCGGAAATGCCTCTGTACCCAGTGTTTTCCTGGGTGCCGGTCCTGGGAGCGGAGCACCATGAGGTGGAGGTGTATCGGCGCAGGGAGGGAAAAGATACTTTGATTCGCACGCTGTATGGCGGGAAATATACCATCTATGAGGACGGGGGCTATACCTATCCCGACGAGTATTGCTGGCGGGTACGGGCGGTGACGGAAGACGGGCAGCCCTTGAGCGATTGGTCGGAGAAGGTGCCTTTCCGCGTGGATGCAAAGGTGACTGTGGCGGCTTTGGGAGACAGCATTACCCAGGGGGGAGGCGCCTTTTCGGTGTCTCCCTGCTATACACTTTACAATTGGGAAACCTATTCTGCCGTGCCCGTGAAGAATCTGGGGCTCAGCGGCGATACCACCCAGCGGATGCTGGAGCGTTTCGACCGGGATGTGCTGCCCTTCCATCCCAAGATTCTCGTCATCATGGGCGGTGTCAACGATTTCCGCGGCGACACGGATGGGTGGACCACGGTGCAGAACCTGGGCGCTATCGGGGAAAAGTGCGAAGAGAATGGCATCATCCCTGTTTTCGCAACAGCTACCCCGATCAGTCCCTATATCATCGCTTTGCGGGGATTTCTTGAAGTGCCGAGGAAGGACTGGGTAGACCGGCAGCGGTATATCAATCGGTGGATCATGTCGCAGAGGTATGCCGTGGATGTTTCCGGCATGCTGGCAGATGCCGATGGGAATCTCAAGACAGGCTACACGACAGACGGCCTCCATCCCGATTACATTGCGAAAAAGTATATTGGCGAGACCATCGGGGAATATCTGCTGGAGCAGTTTCCCGAGATTGTGAAGTAGGGCGTGTTGAAAAACCCACCTGCGCACTACAGCGGCCATTTTTTAACACACCCTGACGATTTTTCCTCCCCTTTGGGGAGGCTTTTTTTTCAGAACCTGTTTCGTATCTAAGCCGTAGTAGGGCTGGCGAGGGATTTTTTCGTCTGACAAGGAAGCAAAAATGCAGTCGTAGCAGAGCTACGTCAAGTTTTTGCTGACACAGGCAGGCGGGAAAAGACCCGTCAGACTTGCTATGGTGTGATACTAAACAGGTTCTCAGGTCCAAAAATTTTAGGAGCAAGGCATAGGATATTTATGGATGCTTGTGGAATAGTATAAACAAATGATAAATGATACGAAAAGATAAGGGGTGTTTTGCGTATGAAACTGTGTTGGAAGGCGCTTGCCGTATCCTGTGCGGCATTCACGGCTTTTGGGTTTGCGGGGTGCGGCTCGGAGGGCGGCTCCTCCGGAAAAAAGGTATTCTTTGCTGCCCATGCGGATGCCGTGGACTATACGGGAATGCTCTATGAGGGCGTGAAGTCGAGGCTTGGCAGCCAGGGGGCAGAGGTGGAATTCCTCAACGCCAATGGCGATGCCAATATGCAGATTGACCAGATCAATGAGGCGATTGCCCAGAAGCCGGCGGCAATCGTTGTCCTTGCCGTGGATGGGGATGCGGTGGTTCCCGTGGTGGAGAAGGCCAATGAGGCAGGGATTCCCGTTATTGCGACGAATCGTGACCTCAATGGCGGCAAGATTGCCAAGGTCATGTCCGATGAAAGGCAGGCAGGGAAGCTTCAGGGCGAGTACATGGCAAAGCATCTGCCCCAGGGGGCGAAAATCGTCTATCTGATGGGAGAGAGCAGCCAGAGCAGTGCCGTGCAGCGATGGGAAGGCTTCAAGGAGGCCTGCCTTGACAAGCGTAGCGACGTCCAGCTGCTGGCAAAGGCAGACGGCAATTGGAGCGAGGCGGAAGGCCTCAAGTACATGACACTCTGGCTGCAGGTTTTCCCGAAGATCGATGCCGTGATTTCAGGAAATGACAACATGGCATTGGGAGCGTCCAAGGCACTCAAGGCAGCAGGCCGGAATGGGGGCGTGCTGGTTTCCGGTGTGGATGCCATGGATTACGCAGTGGCAGGCGTTGCCTCCGGAGAAATCGCCCAGACGGTCAAACAGGATGCCGACAAGACCGCCGAAGCCATTGCCGGGCTTTTGCAGGCAGCGTTGAGCGGGAAAGTTCCGACGGATGATGTGAAGGTTCCCTTCACGGAAATCACCAAGGAAAATGCAGCGCAGTTCAAATAGGAGGGCGGAAGCGATGAACCATTTGAGCGTAAAGATAAAGATACTTTTGCTGGCCGTCATCATGCTGATGATCACCTGTCTGGTGGCTGCTGTTGGAATCTACTCGAATTCCCAGGCGAAGCAGTCTTTGGATGATATGTACAATTACAATCTCATGACGACCCAGTACCTCAACGATGCCAACAACCAATTGAGGGGAATCGTATCGGATGTGTCCTACATCCAGCAGCAGAATTTCACGGTGGAGAACCGCAAGGTGCTGTTGGAGGACATTAGCAACAAATTGAAGATCCTTTCGGAGGATGTGGCGAAGGTCAAGGAGATTGACCGGAGCCAGCGGGCACAGGATACCATTGCTTCCCTGGAGAAGAATCTCACAGGGTTCTCGGCGAAGGTCAAGGAAACGGAATCCCTCGGAACCACGCCCCAGGACAGGGTCAAGATACTGGAGAACCTTTCAGGGGTAAGCGCCATCGGGGCGGATCTTTCCGTGCTGACGCCGGACAATGTGCTGCAGGGGAAGCTCCTCTTTGAGGCGAACAATGAGGCCTATGCCCGTGCCATCAAGGTGTTCATGGGAATCATCCTTTTGGGCATTATCATCGGTGTTGCCGTGGCCACTTTGATTGCCCGGAATATCGCAGATCCTCTGGGCGAGTCCGTGAGGCAGCTCAATGCCGTGGCGGATGGCGATTTGACGCAGGACATCCCGGTGGAGCTTGGGAACCGGCGGGATGAGGTCGGCAGCATGGTCCAGGCCCTCCAGAAGATGCAGGCATCCCTTCGCAGTGTCCTGAAGGAAGTCAGGGAAGAGGCGGACAAGAGCGCCGATATGGCGCTGGAGGTGCAGCATCTGGTGGGGGAACTCAATGACAGCACCCAGGATATGTCTGCAGCCACGGAGGAAATGGCGGCGGGCATGGAGGAAACCGCGGCCTCCACTTCCAATTTGCAGCATCTGAGCGATACCATTGGAGAGAAGATCCATGAGAATGCCAGGGGCGCAAAGGAAAGCGAGGATTACACGGACCAGGTGGCAGAGCGCGCGACCCGGCTGCAGACCAGCATGGCCCAGTCCTCGGAGGAGGCGCATAAGGTTTATATCGCCACGAAGACCTCGGTGGAAGAGGCCATCGAGTCGGCGAAAGTGGTGGAACAGATCAATGATCTGACGAAGGATATCACGGAGATTGCCGAGCAGACGAATCTCTTGGCGCTCAATGCGGCCATTGAGGCGGCCCGTGCCGGTGAGCATGGGCGCGGTTTCGCCGTGGTGGCGGATGAGGTCAGGAAGCTTGCGGAGCAGTCCCATGATACGGCGGTGAACATCCATGCCCTGACGGAACGGGTGACGAGTTCCGTGCAGAATCTTTCCTCGGGAGCCTTTGGCCTGCTGAATTTCATGGAGGAGAATGTCACCAAGGATTATGAGCTCATCAATGAGACCGCCGTCCAGTACCGCGATGATGCGGACTATCTGAGGGGCTTTGCACGCAAGAGCAATACGACTTCCCAGGAGCTGGCGGGTTCCATCGAAACCATGAACAATGCCATGGAGGAGATTGCAAAGGCTACCCATGAGGGGGCTGTCGGCAATACCACGGTGGCGGAAAAGGTCACGGTGGTGGCGGAGAAGGCCAACGATATCCTGTCGAAGGTCAACATTTCCCAGCAGGGTGCGGAGAACCTTAAGCAGCAGGTGGCAAAATTCAAGGTTTGATTCCGGTTTGATGGAAATAATTTTGCGAAGAGGTCATGGATTGGCAGGAAATCGCACTTCTTTAGCGAAATAATCAAGAAAGGAAAAGGATTTGCATTCTTGAGGAAAGGAGAGGGTTTCGGTGGTTGTTCATACCATATGTTCCGTGGCATTTTATTGCCAGCGTTGTGGACAGATCCACATTCAGGACGTGCCTTGTTTCAGCGGTCAGAAAAAATTCGTCCTGCGTTGCGGCAACTGCTCCCATGAGCAGGCGCTTGCCAGTTTTCGACCGCATAAGGGGCTGGCCATTGAGATTTCCTGCGGCGTTTGCGGGACGAAAAACACTGTGACCTATCCTTTGCGGCTGCTTCGCAAGATGCAGTTCGAGAAGATCTATTGCGGGCAGGACCAGTTTGAGCTCGGATATATCGGGCGCTGGCAGTCCATTGCGGAGTTCCTGGATTTCAACACAGCGGAATACGAGGCATTGCATCCGGGGGACGAGGACAATTTCATGGGCAGGCAGCAGATCCTGCTGGAAGCCGTGAACCGTGTCCATGATATGGTGGAGGATGGCGGGATTTCCTGCCCCTGCGGGAGCAGCGATTTCATGGCAGATGTGGCGGAGGATTCCATCGTGCTGGAATGCACCCATTGCGGGAGCTATGCGGTGCTTCCTGCGGGTTCCGCCGAGGATTTGAGGGAGATCGGTTCGGGATGTTCCCTTGAGTTTCTCCTGCCGGATTCCAATCGTGTGCGGAAGAGGTAGAGGATAACAATATGATGGTCTTAGGGGCTGTCGGCGGGCACTGCGCGCCGAGAGTCCCCTTTTGAAGTGTTTAATAGGAGTGTAAGGATGAATTCACTTTTTGCGTCAATGCTTCAGGACAGCTCCCTTCGGAAGCTGCAGGAGTATTTTTCGGGGAAATGCCAGACACTGGTATATGGATTGGGGAACGCCCAGAAACATGCGGCATTTGCGGCATGCTTTCAGCTTGCGCCCCGGCCCCTGGTCATCTTGGTGCATAGCAGGGAGACACTGCAGGAATGGGAGGAGGATCTTCGGGCACTGTTGCCGGGGGTTCCTGTCCTGGAATTGCCGGAACTGGATTCTTTTCAGGTGCGGGCGGCAGCAAAAAGTGTGGAACGCTCCGCGAGGCGCATGGATGTTCTGGGGCATCTCGTGCGGAAGGAGCCCGTGATTGTCCTGGCGCCTGCGGCAGCCGCAGTGCAGAAAGGGCTGTCGAAGAGCGATTTTGAGCGCTTGCGCCTGCATGTTTCCCTGGGGGATGTGCTGCCGAGGGAGGAACTCCTGAAACGGTTTGTGCAGCTTGGCTACGAGCATGTGGCAGAAGTGGAGTGCATGGGCCAGTTCAGCGTGCGGGGCAGCATCGTCGATGTGTTCCCCATCAATGCCATGAAGCCTTTCCGCATGGAGTTCTTCGATGATGAGGTGGATACCATCCGGGAATTCGATATCCTCACGAAGCGCTCCCTTCGCAATGTGGGCAGCATTTCCATCCTGCCCCTGGCGCGGCAGGAGGATGGCAAAGGCAAGGCGGCCCTGTTCCTTTCCTATCTGGAAGGGGAGGGCACGGTGGTCTTCGATGAGCCCATGCGC
Organism: Selenomonadaceae bacterium; assembly: GCA_017444295.1. Classification (GTDB taxonomy): domain Bacteria; phylum Bacillota; class Negativicutes; order Selenomonadales; family Selenomonadaceae; genus UBA3796. Next base: position 9,826 of record JAFSWY010000147.1, read on the forward strand.
ATCCGCGAACAGATCAAGAGCATCGTGAAGGAGACACCGGAACTGAAAAAGGTCCTGTTTCGCTGGGAAGACCTGCTGGAAGCTGCGGGGGAGTGCAACGTCATCTATTCGGCCTTGATGCTCCAGCAGGTGCATGGAGCGGAGCCTGAGCATACCCTCAGCGTGACGATGATGAACATGATGCCCTTCCGGCGCCAGATGGACATGCTGGAAAACGAGATTTCCCGATGGCTTTCCCAGAAACAGAGGGTGCTCCTGCTTTTGGGGGACCGGCAGAAGGCGGAGGCATTGCGGGAGACACTGGCCAGGAAGCGCATTCCTTCCTCCCTTGTTCCCGAGGGGCAGGAGCTTTCCGATAAGCTGGTGAACATCCAGCAGGGCGCCATCCGGAACGGTTTTGAGCTTGCTTCCGCACGGCTGGTGGTGGTAACGGAGCGGGA
>JAFSWY010000148.1 GCA_017444295.1 Selenomonadaceae bacterium
CAGTACAGCTCGTGACCAGTTGTTTTCAAATGTTTTTTTCACGAAGAAGAGAGCCTTATCGTGCTCATCCCTGCACTTCCCCATAATCATCCTGATGTGTCCCCACGGGATAAAAAAGATATGTTCCTCTTCGGAAATTTGATTCGTCTTTAATTGCGAACCAGCTTGGTTCGTAATTATGGCCGTGGGAAACATTCGGTAGAACTGATGCATAAAAAGTAGATTCCTCGGAGAGAATGATTTTACGTTTGGTATCATCTTGGTGAGATCCTTGCTTATTTTCTCATAAAAATGACTGCCCCAGGCATACTTTTCCTTCAGGTGATGAATATCATGCCCCAGCCACCAGAAAAAGCGTAGCATTTCATCATTTATCTTCATTGCCGCCTTTATTTGGCTGCTCTTGTAGCGTTTAGAGATGTCAGCTATCCACGCTTTATATTCTTCATTCCCACTAAATGAAGCATTGCTTATTGAGTTTTCCTCAGACATCACTCGTTTCTCACCTCCGTTAGGTTTTGATGCGTCATTCTTGTCAACCCTAAGTTCTGCCATACCAACTACACATCCCGCACCATATCCATGAAATCCTCAAAGGCATAGGCACCTTCCATGGGCTTCTTGTCGAACACCATAAAATATCCAAATTGTCCCCCGGCGGCTCCTTCCCATGCCTTGCCAAGTTCCAGCTTACGGCGGGAATCGGAGTTGTCCCGGTCGTCCCCTTTGGTTTCGATGGCCAGGAGGACACCGCTTTTTGTCATGGCGAGGAAATCAGGGTAATGGTTCAGGAAGCCGTTGATGAAGAAGCCCTTCCGCTCCATGTTCCTGTGCCACCAGCGGATGTTGGGCAGGGAGGCCAGCCCCATGACGGCACGGTGCTCAAAGTCGTTCATCCTGTCCTCCTCCGCTTCATAGAGGGAACCTGCAATGTTCTTGGTGTAGCGGAGGGGCGAGATTTCTTGAGGCAAGCGGAAACTGGGACGGCAGAAGATTTTCCGCACGGCAAGCTGGCGGTCAAAGGCTTTCTTGGCGTGGCTTTCCATGAGGCTGCCGATTTTATCGGAAATCCTGCGGCTGTATAGGGCTTGGTTCTGCGCCAGCTTATCCAGCATATCCTCGTCAAATGTCTCCAGGATGCGAGCAACATACTGGCGGATGTCCGATGTATCCAGCGCATCCCGCTTGCGGTCGATGGCGGCAGTCATCATCTGGATGGCCTCGTTTTTCTTCTGCTCCTTCGCCAGCTCGGAGAAATGCTCTTGGAAATACATTGCCTCCACGGAGGTCAGCTTCTTGTATTTCGGCAAATCGTCCTCCTCAACGTCCACGGCGAAGATATCCGCCGCGAGACTCCCAAAGTCGATTTGAGTGTCCTTGTCCCGCAGGGTGAAGTCTTTCCACAGGGATTCCCGTGTCAGAAGCCGTTCCTCCTCCCCTCCGAACAGCCCTTGGGATGTGGCTTTGAGAAAGAACTGAGGCAAACGGAGTTCCAGAGCATCCCTAACGGCTGAATGAACTTTGAAATGGGTCATTTTCTCCTGTTCCTCCGGGGCGCGATTATCCGCTGATTGCGTCTGATGATAGGATTCATTTCCCTTATGTGCGGCATATAGCATGGAGCGCACTTCGTCGTTTGCGATACTGTCCGTCGGCTGTGCTGTATATTCTGTGGAGCGCACATTGACCCCGCTCTCCTGGGTTGAAATCGTTGATGTTTCAGGCAAGTTGTGGCTTTCTCCCGATGCAGCCGTCACAGGTTCCTTGGCGGGGATTTCCGTCATGCCGGGGAGCGGTTGCAGGGCAAACTCCGGCTCTTTCTCCCCGTCCTCCCCTGTCTCACTTGCCAGACGATACTCTTTCTCCGAGAAGCCCGCTTGGTTCAGCCCCGCCACGATGTTGTCCAAGGTCTGCCGAAAGTCCTCGGAGGCGGTGAACACATAGCAGAGATTCAGAAACTCGTTCTTCATCTGCCGCGCATAGGGACGGCGCAAGATGCGCCCCAGAATCTGCTCCACCTCCACCGGAGAAGTGCGGTTGGCCAGAGAGGCAAGGACATAGGCAAAGGGGCAGTCCCAGCCTTCCTTCAAGGCATTGATGGTGATGATGTAGCGGATGGAGCAGTCCGCCTTCATGAGATCCACGCCCTTCAGGTCGTTCACCGTGGCGGTCTTGATGGCGATTTCCTCCTCCGGGATGCCATGTTCCTTGATGAGGTTCGCCTTGATGCGGTCAAAGGTTGCCCTGTCCTCTTTCCCTTTCTGCGCCGTTTCCGCTTGGAACAGCACAACGGGACGGATGGGAGCCTTGCCAGGAATGTTCTCCCCCTTGGCATATTCCTCCAGCACATTCCGAAGATGAATCGCCCCCTCGATGGCCTCCCCTTGGCTTTGCCGGGGATAGACAATGACGGGGAGCTTCACCATATTCTCTTCCTTGAGCCACCGCGCCGGGACGTAACTGATGATGTTGCTGTCCTTCTTCGGCGTAGCGGTAAGTTCCAGCACAAAGGAAGGATTGAAGTTTTGCAGCATTTCAAGGGAAAGAGGCGTGACAGCATGGTGGCTCTCATCCACGATGACCAAGGGATGGAGGGAACGCACGGCCTGAATGAGAGCCGTAGCATCCACTTCCGGCAACAAGTCAGCATCCACGCCCAACTCTGGTACAAAGGCGGCAAGATTGCCGTTTTCCTGATACGCCTTGCGGCCTTCTTTGCTCTTGGTGCGGAAGGAATCGTAGCTCAAAACGAAAACGGAGAGCTGTTCCCCCACGGTAGCGGCAGAGAAATTCTGTCCCGCAAGAAGCGCCTCTTTGCCGTAGATTTCCACCCGACCATGAAAGTCCCGCTCCAGCCGCTGGCGGTAGGGATGTCCCGCATCCGTCAGATTCCCGTAGGTCTGGGTGAGGATTGTCTCCGAAGGAACCAGCCAGACCACGGCGCGGTATTTCAAGGGGATTGCCTCAAAAATCGGGCGGATGGAAGCCGCCGCCATGAAGGTCTTGCCTCCCCCGGTGGGAACCTTGAAACAAACGTGGGGAACCCCCGGAAGGCGGCTTACATAAGGCGGTCTTGCGGGGACATCCTTTGTCTCCCAATAGGCGGCGTATGCCTTGGAAAGACTGGCCTCCCGATTCATAAAGTCAAGGAAGGATTGCAGGTCACGAATGGCTTGCTCCTGATAACTTTTCAGTTCCATGTTGCACTCACCTTCCTCACAGTACCGCAATATCCCTGGGGATTTTCTTGAATACGATATGGTGCCGCGCCATGAACTCCTCGGAAAGCAAACAACGGTCGGCGTAGATGACATAGGACTCGGCCTTTTCCGTGATGGTGGCAAGATAGTCCTCGTCCAGAAGGGTCGCTTCTTTGGGGCGATAGTGGAAATAGTAGGCAGTCTGCTGGAAAATGCCCAGAAAGTCCTCATTCCCCATGCCCTCCATAGGCGCGTCGTGTGTCTCCATGTACCAGACATAGCGGCGAATCTTAGCCGGGGAAACGTCCTCGTTTAGCGCTCCCTTCTCCATCAGGGGAGCGCCAATCTCGTAGAAATCAAAGCCCCCGCCGGTGCCGGATGTGGCATTCTTCCCCTCGCCGTAGCCAGAAATCACCCGCCGCACCCGCTCGGCGGTAATGGTTTCGGCATAGTCCATCATTTCGATGAGGATAAATTTGCGCTTGCCACCGTCTTGCTTGTTGAGATTCAGGACAGCATGGGCAGTGGTGCCGCTACCGGCAAAGCTGTCAAGAATAATGGAATCTTTGTCCGAGGCGATTTGGAGGATACGTTCGATCAGGCGGGTGGGCTTGGGGGTGTCGAAGGAGAGTTTGCCACCGAAAATTGCCATAGCTTCCTTCTTGGCCTCGTCTGTATGACCAACCTCGGAAAAAGGCCAGTTGTTTGTAGGTGGTTTATCCCCAACTTTATCAAGGTAGGTCTTGCGGGCGATGCCGCCTTGCCCGTTCTTGGAAAAGTAAAAACGAGGCCAAGGCCCCCGCTTCAACACCTGTTCTGCTTTGGCTTTCGATTCCTCCAAGGACTGGGAGAGGACAATGCCCTGCACCCCTTGGCGAACTTCATGCTCCGACACGCCACAAATCGAGGCGCGTTTCGCTTCATCGTGAAGGTCTTTCAGCTCATAAGGACACCATTCGTTCATAATTTTCAAAACATCCTCTTGTGCGAATGTCCAACAGCGACCGTTGGTAGGGTACAGCATTGCCCCCGTAAACGGATGTTGTATGGCATACACCATGCCTTGATGAGTTGCCGCGCCCGGTGCATAAGGATTATCGCTTCTCCACAGCCCATAGTCGTTGTCAGGGTTTTTATATTTTTTGTCCATCTCTGCCGTCCGTGGCAATTTATTCGGCTGCCACCCGGCAGTTTTGGAGTAAACCAGAATATGCTCCGCCTCCACCACGATTCCCTTGCTGTCATTTCGCGTGGAGTACGTCCGTTGCCATGAGATATTGGCAACGAAATTCCCGCTGCCAAAGATTTCATTGCATACCAGCTTGAGATTGGCTTCCTCGTTATCATCAATGCTGATAAAAATAGCCCCGTCCTTCGCCAACAGTCGATGAAGCAGCCGCAGCCTCGGGTACATCATGCAGAGCCATTTGTCATGGCGGGAGAGGTCTTCCCCCTCCTTCCCCACCACTTCCCCCAGCCACTTCTTGATGCGCGGATCCTTCACGTTGTCATTGTACACCCAGCCCTCGTTGCCCGTGTTGTAGGGAGGGTCGATATAGATGCACTTCACCCTGCCCTCGTACTCCGGCAGCAGGGACTTTAAGGCCAGAAGGTTGTCCCCGTGGATGACCATGCCATCCTTGCCCTCCCCGAAGCTGTACTTTCTTTCCAGCACATGGAAGGGCACCTCCTTCGCATGGTTCACCACTTTTTCCTTGCCAATCCACTCCAAGCGCGGCATCTGGGCACTTCCTTTCCTATCGTTCTCGCTATAGGATTTCGCCACAATGCAGGGAAATCCTGCCTGGGCAAGACAGCATTTGCCCCGAGGCTGTCAAGACAGGAAAACCGGCGGACTACGGAGAATATATCTACAAAATAACCACGCAGGAAGGGAGGCACACCACCATGCCGGAGAAAGCCTACATCGCCATCGACCTCAAATCTTTCTACGCCTCCGTAGAGTGCGTGGAGCGGGGACTTGACCCACTCACCACGAATCTCGTTGTGGCAGATGAAAGCCGTACCACCAAGACCATCTGCCTTGCCGCCACTCCTGCTATCAAGTCCTACGGTGTCCCCGGCAGGGCGCGGCTCTTCGAGGTGGTGCAGAAAGTCAAGGAAGCCAATCTGCGCCGCAAAGGAAGTGCGCCACAGTGCAAACTGATTGGCGAGTCTTGCGATGCTACGGAACTTGCGGCCAATCCCTCCCTTGCCCTCTCCTACATCGTGGCCAAGCCCCGCATGGCTCTCTACATGGACTATAGCACCCGCATCTACGCTATCTACCTGCGGTATATCGCCCCGG
>JAFSWY010000149.1 GCA_017444295.1 Selenomonadaceae bacterium
AAAATGATACCGCTTTGGGGACCGTGCAAGGCGTCATTTGCCGCAAAGGTCGCCACATCCGCGTGAGGAACAGGCGATGCCATCTCTCCCGCGGCAATCAAGCCGGAATTCTGGACCAAATCCACCCAGAAGCAAGCCCCGACCTCATCCGCAATCTTCCTAAGCTCCCTGCAGTCAATATTATAGGGATAATTGACAGGGGAATAGATGATGAGCGCGGGCTTGTGCTCCTTTGCGAGGGCCCGCACCTTGCCGAAATCGATCCGGAGCGTATCGGGCTCCACACCGAACTTCACAAAGTGATACTGCATCAGCTCCCCGGTACAGTGCTCCTGCTTGCGCAGATTGAACGAAAGAATCGTATCTCCCGTCTTTGCCAGTGCCTGCAGCACCACACGCGAGGCCGCGATCGGATTGCCGATGCGCACGATGGCATGCTCGGCTTGGAAGAGATCGCAAGCACGCTTGGATGCCATGGATTCCAGCTTCGTATGGCCTTCTGCCGCATGGTGATCCAGAAAATCATTGCCCAGTGCACTGCCCTTCAAATACGCAGAAAAATGCGACGCCGCATTGGCTGTCGGAATCAATGAAAGTGTGGACATCTGACGATGCAGTGCCGTCTGCAGTATTTTCCACAGATCGGGGTCAAAAGCCTCCAAGCGCCGAAGCAATGTTTCATTCTCCACGAAATCATATCCTTTCCCCAATATTGCTCATATGTAACCTTTCCCCCTATTGTAGCGAAAATAAGCCCATCTGACAAGAGCGAATGTAAGAACCTGTCTAGCATCTTGTCAGGCATCCTGCGACTTCGATACTAAACAGGTTCTAAAAAGTTTTATCAGTGATAAGGAAGGAACAGTTCCTAAATATCATCGCTATGCTATCGGCAATGGATAATGGCATGCCAAAAAATGATTGTCCACTGCTTCCCTCAATACCGGCTTTTCCTTGATGCAAAGCTCTTGCCGATATTCACAACGATTATGGAAGGGACATCCCGTCGGCAGATCCAATGGACTGGGGATATCGCCAGGCAATATCCCAATCTGCTGATTCTTTTCCTGATCTGTGGAAAAAACCGCCTTTAACAGTGCCCGCGTGTAGGGATGCCTTGCTTCTGTCAGCTTGTCTCCATCCAGTTCTTCCATCATGTTGCCAAGGTACATCACGACAATTCGATGGCTGAACATGGAAACCAAAGCCAGGTCATGGCAGATGAAAATATAGGTGATTCCCTTTTCCTTTTGGAGTCTCACCAAAAGCTTTACGATGGTATCCTGCACAGAAACATCCAGTGCACTGGTCGCCTCATCACAGGCAATGATTTCCGGCTCCAGCGCCAAAGCTCTCGCAATGGCAACCCGTTGTCGCTGTCCTCCGCTCATATTGTGCGGATAGCGGTTTGCAAACTCAGCAGGAAGCTCGACCTGTGCCAACAGTTCCCTTGTCTTTGCCTCCATCCCGTTTCGCTGGATCAGCCCGAAATTCAAAAGCGGCTCGCAGACGATTTCCTTGATGCGCATTTTGGGGTCAAACGCCGCCGCAGGATCTTGGAATACCATTTGGATGTGACGGTAGTTCTCCCGCTTCGCCTCGCCGGTGAGCTTTGTAATATCCCGACCATGGAACAGGATGCGCCCGGAAGTGGGCATTTGCATGTTCATAATGGACTTCAGCAGAGTCGTCTTGCCGCATCCGGACTCGCCCACAATCGCCACCGTTTCACCCTTTCTGATATTGAAGGTAATGTCATCGCAGGCTGTGAGCGTCTTTCCTCCTGCTGCCGCAAATTTCTTGACGATATGCTCCACTTGCATGATGATGTCGGTTTCAGACATAGCGCTTCCCTCCGATTGCCGGCACCGATGCCAAAAGGCCTTTCGTGTATTCCGCCTTGGGATGCCCGACGATTTCCTGTGTTTTCCCATATTCCACCACCCGTCCCGCTGCCATGACCATGAGCGTGTCCGAGAGGTAGGACGCCACACCCAGATTATGTGTCACAATAATCATGGAGGCACCTGTCCCACGGGTGATGAACATGAGTTCCCCGATAATCTGCGCCTGCGTCGTGACATCCAGCGCAGAGGTTGGCTCGTCTGCCAACAGGAGCTTCGGCTGAAATGTAATGGCCATGGCGATGCCCACCCTCTGCCGCATGCCCCCGGAGATTTCAAAGACGTAGGAGGACATAATATTTTCCGGATTTGGCAGATTCATCATCACCAATTTTTCCACCGCCAGATCGTATGCCTGCTGTTTGCTCATATTGCTATGGGTCCGGATGTATTCGATGTACTGCCTGCCAATGGTTTGAACGGGGTTCATCATGTTCCCGCTGTCCTGAAAAATCATGGAAATGTCCTTGCCTCGCAGCTTCCTCCAGCCATCCGCCGAAAGGCGCATCATATCTTTCCCCTCAAACAGCATGGAGCCTTTCGATATCGTTCCCCCCCTCGGAAGGCAGTTCAATATGGCGCGTATGACCGTTGTTTTCCCGCTGCCCGATTCGCCGACAATCGCCAGGATTTCCCCTTTCTCCAGTGTCAGGCTCACATCCTGCACCGTGGGATACTCGCTTCCCTTGTAAGATATGTCCAAATGGGAAAGTTCCAGCAACATTGCCATTCCCCCTTTTTGCTCATACAGCAAAGGAGCCGCATCATGCAGCTCCCCTGCCGGTATTTTCCATCCGGTCACTTCACCGGCTTGATGAGATTCGTGATCCAGTAGTAATCGGAAGGATACATCTTCACCCCGTCCACCGACTTGGCATTGATGATATTCGTCTGTGGATAGCCGAGGAAGATCGAGGCGCTGTCGTCCAACAGGATCTGCTGGAGTTCGATGATGAGCTGACGGCGCTTCTCCTTATCGAATTCCATGGACAGTTCATTGAGCTTCGCGTCATAGACAGGATTGCTGTAGCCGGAGCCGTTCTGCGGGTTGTTGCCGTTGGTGTTCGTCTTCCAGTACCAGGTCAGGAAGATTTCCGGATCTCCCGTGTTGGCCGTGGTGATGTTCGAAATCAAAAGGTCGTATTCGCCCTTGATGCCCATTCCGTCAATGAGATTATAGTCCACTGTGTTGATTTTGATGTCGAAGCCCAATTTTTTGAGGTCGGATTGCACAGCCTCCGCATAGAGAGGCAGCTCCGCGCGGCTGTTGTACACCACGAAATCCAAAGAAAGCTTCTTTCCATCCTTCTCCCGGATGCCATCACCGTCCGTATCCTTCCAACCGGCTTCGTCCAGCAATTTTGCGGCTCGTTCGGGATTGTAGACATTCGGATCCGTGAGCTGGTCAAAGCCATAGTCCAGAGAAGGAGGAACCGGTGCCTTGCCCGGCAGGAAGGTGCCCTTCAGAAGCACCTTGTTGTAGGTTTCCCGATCACAGCCTGCAATGAAAGCAGCGCGAACCTTCGAATCGGAGAGAATACGTCCCGGATTCTGATTCATTCTGGCAAGCACAACGCGCAGGGAAGAAATCTCGTCGATATGGAATTTGTCGTTCTGCTTGAAGATGTCAATATCCCCAGCTGCAATGTTCACTGCCACATCCACATCGCCGGACTGGAGCGCCATGGCACGTGTATTCGGATCGTCAATGGAGGGAATCTCCACGGTCTCGTAGGGAACCTCCCCATCCCAATAATATGGATTTTTCTTCATGATGGCTTTTTCCTTCACGAAGGATTCCACCTGATAGGGACCTGTGCAAATGGGGCCTTCCTTTGAGAAGTTCCGCGAACCTTCGGTATCTGTGTCCACAATGATGAAGAGCGGATCCGCCAGATAGCCCGGCATACCGGGGAGAGGTTTCTTCGTATGGATGACAAGATTCTGTCCCTCAGCCCTGATCTCATCATATTCAAAGAAAGTCGCGGCACGATCGTTCTTCTGGAAGGCGCGCTCAATGGATTTCTTCACGATCTCCGCTGTCAGTTCATCTCCGTTCGAGAACCTGACTCCATCTCGAATCTTGAACGTCCATGTGAGGTGATCATCGCTGATTTCCCATTTCTCCGCCAGCCATGGCGTGACATTCATCTTGTCGTCGAATTTCGTCAGGCATTCTCCAAGACCGTAGCGCATGACCACCCAGCCGAAATAGTTCTGGGTCGGTTCCAGCGTATCGGCAAAATTCGTCACGCCTACCTTGAGAATCCCTGAGTCTCCTCCTGCGCTTTTCGTGCCTTCGTTGCCGCCGCATCCCGCAATCATGCCGGCCGTCAAAATGCCGCACAGACCGGCGATACACAATTTCCATAGTTTCTTCATCTTGAAATCCTTCATTTGCTTCCTTCATCCTTTCTCATTCAACATTTTATTTCTGCCGTGGGTCAAGGACATCCCGCAAGCTGTCCCCCCACAGATTGAAAATCGCCACCACGATGAAAATAGCAAGACCGGGATACATCATCAGCCAAGGCGCTGTCTGGATGTACTGTCTCCCCTCGTTCAGCATGAGCCCCCACTCCGGCGTGGGAGGCTGCGCCCCGAAGCCCAGAAAGGAAAGACCTGCAATCTCCATCATCATGGTTCCGATGTCCATGGCTCCCGTAATGACTACCATGGGCAGGATATTGGGCAGGACATGCCGCCAGAGGATGTCCCTCGTTCTCGTTCCGTTGACCTGAGCCGCCAAGATAAAATCATTGTGCCGGAGCTTGATGACAAGACTCCTGACCAAACGTGCATATTTTGCCCATCCCACCACTAAAAGCGCCAGAATGGTATTGACGATGCTACCTCCAAGGATTCCTGCGATGGCAATAGCAAGCACAACTCCGGGAAAAGCGAGCATCATGTCTGCCAGGCGCATGAGCGCCATTTCCACCCAGCCACCGAAGTAGCCGGAGAGGATGCCCACCACAAGCCCCACAACCGCCAAAAGCACCACAAGACAGATGGTCATGGAAAGGGATACCTGCGTCCCGCAGATGATGCGCGACAGAGTATCGCGTCCCAATTTGTCTGTCCCTAAAAGGTGCTCTGCCGATGGTGTCTGGAGGACGTTTTTCATGTTGCCCTCCAAGGGATCCTGAGGAGCCAGGAAGGGAGCGAAAATCGCTACCAGCACCACCAGCAGAACCAAAAGGGTATAAAAGCAAAACAGTCGATGCTGCCGAATGAAGGCTCCCGCATGTTCCATCAGCCTTGTTCCCCCTTTCGCAGTTTCGGGTCAAGATAGGCATAGGACAAATCCACCAGAAAATTGATGAACATATAGGCGACGGCGATCCAAAGCACAAAGCCCTCAATCAACGGATAGTCCCGCATCATGATGGCCCGTACTGCCGTGTTGCCGATGCCCGGCCAGGAAAAGACAATCTCGATGACAGCAACACCGCCCAACAGCCAGCCGACGGACATGCCCAAAAGGGTAATGAGCGGCAGCACTGCATTGGGCAGCACATGCTTCCAAAGTATCACCTGTTCCGATAAGCCTCTGGCCCTGGCTCCCACCACATAATCCTGATGCAGTTCATCGAGAATGACCGTACGCACTTGACGTACGTACTTCGTGGACTGGTAGATGGCAAGTGTCAGGGCAGGCAGGACGACTCCCTTTGCCGTCACGGAAGAACTGGTGATGGGAAAGAGTCCCAGTTTGAGTCCAAAAATATACAGGAGCATCAATCCAAGCCAGAAATTCGGCATGGATACCCCCACAAAGGAACAGACGCGCACCAAATAATCCGGCCATTCATCCTGCCGCACTGCCGACCAAATCCCCAAGGGCAGGGATATGATGAGAACAAAGATGATGGTCACCAACGCAAGGAAACAAGTGCCAACGAAGCCCTCTGCCAATTTTTCCTGCACGGGCTTTTTCGCCGAATAGGACATGCCCATATCTCCGTGCAGCAGGCCGCCCACCCAGTTTGCATACTGGACGAGAAAGGGCTTATCCAGCCCCATTTCCTCCCTGGTTTTCTGCAGGAGTTCCTCGGAAACGATGGTATCTCCCGCCTCCAAAACCATCATGGCAGGATCACCGGGCGCAATATAAGTCAGGCAAAAGGTCAGGAAGCTCACGCCGATCAAAGTGATCAGCATTTGCAACAAACGATCCCTCAATCGCTTCAACACGCTTGCCTCCCTTCAGGCTTTGCATTTTTCTTCCGCATATCAAAAATAGAAACGGACACGTCCGTATAGTGTCTTGCTGTCACGGTCAGTATCCAACGTTTTGCCTTGGAAATACAGAACATCTGCCAGAATATTCCGAGCAGGCACATATTGCAGCCCTACCTCGAAGCCCTTCCGGTGATTCCGCGAGAACATGGATTCATAGGTGGGCGCAAAGCTGACGCATTTACTGATATACCGGTAGGCAGCATACGCTCCCCACGTGCCTGCGTTCGCCCGTTTTGCACCCTTGTAGCTGAGTTTGATGCTGTGGCTGGTTGACCAATGATCCGCGCTCGTGTTCTTCGCGAAGGCTGCCGCCAAATTGAAATTGCGGTCAAAGCGATAGCTTGCTCCGACTGAGAAAATATTCGCCTTGTCCTCGCTGTTGTCACGACTGTATCCTGCGACATTCCGGAATCCATCCGTTTGGAAACGGCGATAGCCGAGTCCCGCGAACCATTTGTCTTGGCTGTAATTCAACTGGATTCCCTGATAATTTGCCGCAGCATCACGACCCTCAAATTCCGCGCCTGCTCCATTACCGCGCGTCATATCCCACCGACCGGCTTCCAGTATAGCTTGCAGTTTGCTGCCAAAAGCCAGTTGCACGCCTGCAAAGAAATCATCCGTCAAAAGGCCGTCATCATTCGTGCTGTAATTCGACATCTTGCCGAGATTGACTCGAAAATTCTTGTATTTTCCTTCTGCATAGGCATAAGTGAGTGCCGTATCCGTGGAAGAACTTTCCTTCAGATTGACACGCGCTGTCAAACGCGCCTTGATGTTCCAGTGGTCATTGACCTCCGCCGTTGGGAACAGGCGGAGTTCCAGACGATTCAGATTGGATTTCTTCTGATTCTCGTCACGGTCACTCTTGTAGATATAGCGGAGTTCTCCCGTCCACTTCACCCGGTCGGCATGCTTTTCCAGATTGGAAACGCGGACGCCGAGGCTGTTGAGCTCATCGCTGAATTCTGCCGCCATCTTGTCCACAAGCGCCTTGTCAATGCCTGCCGGATTCTTTGCCATGGCCTTTGCCACCATCTGCGCCATTTCATAGCGAGTAATCTGCCGCTCTCCACGGAACGTACCGTCACCATAGCCTTCGATGACACCATCGGCCATGAGCTGCGCTAAAGCATCGTATGCCCAATGTCCGGCAGGAACATCAGAAAAGGGATTTGCAGCAGCAAAAGCCGTGGTGGACGCACCAGCCATTGTTGCCAGTGCCAAGAAAGATACCATTGTCTTGTTCAAAAGAGCCGCCTCCTAGCGATTTATTTATATGAATGGGTATTACGCAAAAGAAAATAGGCACAAGAAGCTCGCATGCCTTGATCTATGGCGAGGGCAATCCATGCCCCCATCAGTCCCAGACCAAACTGATACAATAGGATTGCCGTCATGATGGGACGGATGACAGCAATGCTCACAAGCGAGTACAGGGCAACCTGCGTCGTTTTCCCGCTGCCCCGGAGCACCCCGGCGCAGATCATGGCATGGGCTTCGGGAAAACTCACAGCCGCCACCAGGATCATTATGGCGCTGCCAAGAGCCAATGCCTCCGCATCATTGGAATAAATGGAAAAGATATCGTCACGAAACAGGAACGTAACAGCGAATGAAAGAAAGGAAAAAATAAATCCCCATTTCATTCCTGTATTCCGGAAGCACTGCCATTTCCTGTGATTTCCGCTTCCGTGGGACTGACCCGCCAGCACCATGCTTGCTTTTCCCAGTCCTCCCGCAAAGCAGTAATAGAAATCGCAGAAATTCATGCAGATGGCATGCACCGCATAGGGCAGCGTCCCAAGCTCTGCCACCATGCGGGTGTAAAGCACCATGCCGATGCGCTCAAAGCCCTGCTCGCTGAACACACCTCCGAAGAGTGGAAGAAAAGCGCTGAAATAGGCACGATCCGGAAGTACTGTGCCCCGTCGAAAGACCCCATCCTGCCGAAGCCGGCAGAATGTATGGATCAGCGTATAGCAGGTTCCTGCCACCGTCCCGATGGCCGCTCCCTTGACGCCCATGGCAGGGAATGGGCCAAGCCCAAAAATCAACAGGGCATTGACGATGATGTTCACCGCATTACCCTGAAGATTTGTGAAAAGAACCGCTGCCGTCTGCCCAAAGCCCAGAAGCACGGCCTGCAGCACGCCCGTCAAGGAAGTCAGGAATACCGCAAACAGGGCAATTTCTCCATAGTCCAAGGCGGATTCCATGTATGACGGTTCCGCTCCCATCCAAGCCAGAATCATTTTCAGGGAGCAAAAAAAGGCAAGATGCAAAATCCCAAATACGACAACTGACAGGAAAACGGACTGCCTCAGCAACGTACCGACCTCCGCCTTCCGTCCCATGCCGAAATACTGTGCCGTCAGCAAAGCGAGAACAGCGGAGAAGGAACGGGAAATACAGAGAAGCATCATACGGGGCTGTGTGAAGATGCTGACCGCCGCAATCGCCGTCGTTCCCAAGGTTCCCACCATGATGATGTCCACGGAACTCAGGAGGACCATGAGCAACCCTTCCAAGGCGGCCGGCATGGCAACCCTCAGATAGCGCCGATCATGATTCGATAAACGAATGCGGGGTACTGTCGGCAAATTATCACACCTTTCCTGAGAAGTCCTCGCAATAGAATAGCCCTTTTCCCGTGGGAAAAGGGCTCAACAGACTGCACAAAAAAATCCTGAACAAGTCCAGGATTTTCCAATGCAAATACATCGTCGAATCTCCATCCCCATCGCTCGCAGGTCACGGAACCTCTGCGCATATTCGCAAAGATTCCTGCGGTGATTGTCAATCAGGCAGTTCTCCTGGCTCCAGGTCATCACTCCCCCGCGCCTTCCCAAGGCTCTCGCCCCAGTGACATAACTCTGCGGGTTTGTTCGCTGTTACAGTGGCGGGACCGCACCGGACTTGCCTTTCAACGCACCGGACTTCCCTATTAAGTCTTTCGACACCTGACCCAAACGATATTCAATTTCAGCCATCGTACCATTTTTTTTAATTTTTGTCAAGTTTTGCACCGAAACGGACATGGAACCGAGAAGCTCATGGCAAAGCCTCTCGGTTCCATTCCTACATCGCCGATGATTCTGAAAGTACGTTCACTGCTTGCGGATGCGCTTTACCGCCTCGGAAAGCGGCGGTATGATCTGCTTCTTGCGGGACATGACGCCCGGCAGATAGACATGCGTTCCGCTGGAATCCTTCTTGAACGCCTCGCCGATCAA
>JAFSWY010000150.1 GCA_017444295.1 Selenomonadaceae bacterium
ATTGACCGCCAAACGATGCCTTATGGAAAGTATATCAAATGGGAAAAAGTTGTCAAGACAGGTGAAAACATTATGGAGACAAAGGGAACCGTCGAACATCTTCGCCAAAGCATCTATGATGCGATGGCGCGGCATGACTATGCGGGGGCGAGGGAGGACATCGATGTCCTGGCAGGGAGCGAACCTGCGGAGGCTGCTTCTCTGCGGGTCAGTTCCTATGTGGAGGAAGGGGATGCTGCCGGGGCGGAGCATGCCCTGGGCGAGCTTTTGCGGCTTTGTCCGGGGAGCATTGCGGCGGTGTTCCTTCGGGCGCGGGTGACGTTCATGGGAGGGAACCGCTCTGCGGCCCTGGCGATCCTGCAGGAACTCGATGGCAGGGAACTGCCCCGCATCTGGCAGGAGAAGGTCTATAATCTCATGGGACAGTGCTGCCGTTTCCTTGGGGACAGCCGGGGCAGCACGGAATACTACCTGAAAGCCTCCCGGGCGGCGGATTCCCCGGAACTCTCCGCCTTGGAGTACAGCAACTACCTCTTCAATCTGCACTATCTCCCTGCGCTTCCCCCCGAACAGGCGAGAGAGGCGGCAAAGGGGTATGATGCCTTTTTCCGTCAGGTGCCCCATTACTTCCATCGCCGGCGGAAGAAGGAACAGGAAAAACTTCGCATCGGGTATGTGTCCCCGGATTTTCGCGACCATGTGGTGATGCGCTTCAGCTACGCTCTGCTGACGGCTTATAATAGAGAACGGTTCAAGGTCTATGCCTATATGGGCGGCAAGGGGGATGCCATGAGCTGCCATGTGGCGGAGCAGGTGGACGGATGGTGCGATATCAGCCGCTCCACGCCGGCTGAGGCGGCACGGGCCATCTATGAGGATAGGATCGATATCCTCGTGGACCTTTCCGGGCACACGCAGAACTCCTGTCTGCCCATCCTGGCCTGCAAACCGGCCCCCATCCAGATGTCGGGCATCGGCTATTTTGCATCCACGGGGCTTTCTGCCGTGGACTATTTTCTTGGGGACAGCTTTCTGGATGACGAAGAGACAGGCAGGGAGTTTACGGAGGAACTTCTCATCCTGCCCCGGAGCCATTTCTGTTATGCGCCCTTTCACGGCAATCTTCCCGTGGGGGAGGCACCCTGCCGGGGAAAGGGTTATGTCACCTTCGGCAGCTTCAACAACTTCACGAAGGTCAACGACGATGTCCTGGGAATCTGGGCGAAGATCCTGGCGGCGGTGCCAGATGCGCATCTGCTCCTGAAGGCGGAGGTGTTCGACCATGAGGACAGTCGGGAGCTTGCCCTGCAGCGCATCCGGGCGGCGGGCATCGACCTTGGGCGGGTGGAGGTTCGGGGACTCACGCGGGAATACCTTCCGGAGTACCGGGATATGGACATTGCCCTCGATACCTTCCCTTATCCCGGAGGAGGCACCACCTGCGATGCCCTCTATATGGGGGTCCCCGTGGTGACCCTTCGCGGCCGGGGCCATGGTGGGCGCTTCGGATGGAGCCTCCTGCACAATATCGGTCTGGGGGAACTCTGCGCCGCCGATTTGGAGGAATACGTGGAAAAGGCTGTCATGCTTGCGGGGGACAGGGAACTTCTCGCAGCCCTGCGCAAAAATTTGCGCGACATGATGATTCGCTCCCCCCTCATGGACCGCAAGGGCTACATGGCAGATTTGGAGCAGGGCTACGAGATGGTCTGGGCGCATTTTCTCTCCCGGCAAGAGCCGCCTCTTTTGCGGGAGGCGCCACGCCTTTCCATCCTCATGGACCGTCTGGCGAAAAGCGGCGAAAAGCAGCAGGCCTTGGCGGTGGCGGATGCCCTGCTGGCGGCGAAGCCGCCTTCCCGAAGCATTGCCGAGAGCCTTTGCTTCCATTACCTGGATGCCGAGGAAAAGGAAAATGCGGCGGC
Source organism: Selenomonadaceae bacterium (assembly GCA_017444295.1). Classification (GTDB taxonomy): domain Bacteria; phylum Bacillota; class Negativicutes; order Selenomonadales; family Selenomonadaceae; genus UBA3796. Next base: position 1,923 of record JAFSWY010000150.1, read on the forward strand.
AGCGGTCTCCCTTTTGCCGGAAGGATATCCCCTTGGAACTTTCCTTCGGGCAAAGTCGTATTTCCTGCAAAAGGACATGGCGGAGTCCGAGCGGCTTTGCCGGGAAGTCATGGCAGGTGGCGGCCTTGAGTTCCCCTGGAGCGGCCTTGACCATCGGCTGATGGCGGAAATCGGCAAGTTCTGGGGAGATGTGGAGTTGGCGGCAGAGCAGCACCGGCTGGCTGCCGTTGCTATGCATAAGGTTTCCCTGGAAAGCGACCGGGATGAATTCAGCAACTATCTGCTGATGCTTCATTATACAAGGCAGACGCCGGAATTCATCTTCAGGGAATCCTGCCGCTATCCTGAGTATCTGGGAGAGATCCGGCCCTTCCGGCACGATGGCAGGAAGCAGCACGACAGATTGCGTGTGGGCTATATTTCCCCGGATTTCCGCCGGCATGTGGTGGCCTGTTTCAGCCAGGCGTTCTTTCATGGCGCAGACCATGCCAGGTTCCGGGTCTATGGGTATGCGAATTGCCTTGAGGATGATGTGAGCCGGAATCTGGCAGAGACGGCAGATGTATGGAGGAACGTCAAGGGGATGGCGCCCCGGGATATTGCAAAGCTCATCTATGAGGATGAGATCGATATCCTGGTGGACCTTTCCGGGCATACGGGACACAATTCCCTGGCGGTATTGGCATTTCGGCCGGCACCGGTGCAGGTTTGCGGTATCGGGTACTTTTCTACGACGGGCATTCCTGCCGTGGATTATTTCCTGGCGGACCGCTATACGGCCCCGGCCGGGGAGGAGGCGTTCTTTACGGAGAAGCTTCTGCGCCTGCCCCATAGCCATCTCTGCTACCGGCAAGTCATCGAGGTGCCGGAGATCGCGCCGGGGCTTCCCTGCGATGAAAATGGCTTTATCACCTTCGGCAGCATGAACAACATGAACAAGGCCAGCGATGAAGTGCTCATGGCATGGGGAAGGATTCTTGCGGCAATGCCCGATGCCAGGCTGTTCCTCAAGCACGGCGCCCTGGATGACGAGGCGAGGCGGGAGCGGGAACTGTCCCGGATGAGGCAGATGGGCATAGATGTTTCCCGTGTCGTGCTGGAAGGCTTCACGTTGGACTATCTCAAGGAGTACCGGCGCATGGACATTGCCCTGGACACCTTCCCCTATCCGGGGGGAGGGACGACCTGCGATGCGCTCTACATGGGGGTTCCCGTCATTGCTCTGGCCGGAGGCAGCAATCATGGACGGTTCGGCCTGAGCCTTCTGGAGAATATGGGGCTGGGAGATCTCTGCGGCAGGTCGGCGGAGGAATATGTTCGGGTTGCCCTGGCTCTGGCAGAAGACCTGCCGCGTCTGCGGGAAATCCACGCCGGCCTTCGCGGTCGCATGGAGGAAAGTGCCGTGATGAATCCCAAAATATATATGAAAGATTTGGAAGATGCCTATGGACTTATCTGGGGAAGATATGTGAAAAATAGGGAATCATGGGAGGAAAAGAAGATTTTGTGTCGTAAATACTAAATATATGGAAAGATATTGGTTGTGGAGGGGAAATGATGATGAGGTTCAACAAGAGGATGAGAAAAGAGGGCTCGCAAGGCCAACCGGGCGGCAGGACGGCCTCCCCCCAGGAGATTGCCTCGCTGGAGCAGAAAATCCAGGAGGACCTGCAAGGGAAAAGCTATGGGGCAGTTCTGGCGGATCTGGCGAAACTGGTGGAAATCTCGGGGACGGCGAGCCCGGATGCCTTTTATGCGGCTGCCTATGCCTATTTCATGCAGGGGGACTACAAAAGGGCCGCCGAATGGGTCGACAATACCCTTGCTGCGGCACCCTCCCATGTGGCGGCGCGCATCCTGCTGTCGCGGCTGTGCATCCTGGAGGACCGCACAGCAGAGGCGCTGGCGGTTCTCGATGCCCTGCTGGAGACGGGTGCAATGACCGAGAGGGATTGTTCCGAGATCCGCGAGATCGTGGGCTATTACGGGCGCACGCGGAAGGACATGGTCTGCAGGGAGTATCCGCACATTGCAGAATTCCTGCAGCTTGCCGCATCGCCGGCGCAGCAAACGCAGCAGTCTGCCGCAGGGCAGCAGGCTGTGCAGGGGAATGATGTGCTTGCCCTTGCCCGCCAAAAACTGGAGGAAATCGAGGGGATGCAGTGTTCCCTTCAGGAGAAGGTTCGCCTCCTGTGCTCCTTTGCAGGTGCATGGTATTACGAGGGGAACCTGGAGGCCGCACAGGTGATGCTGAAGGAAGCGGCGCTCCTCGACAGCGGCAACGGGGCGGTGCTGCGGGGGCTGGCGCTCATCGCGGCGGAGTCCGGGGATATGGGAAAGGCGCTCCAATACGCTGCCAATATACAGCCGACGGATTTCGTGCTTCTGGGCCTTCTGCGGGATTTTGGGCAGGCTTGAAAATTTTTTAAAAAAATATCAAAAAACCATTTAAGTTTTTTGGGAAATCGACGATATATATATCAGAAACAGGGCAACGCAGGGATCGGGAACCACCCGAAGGTCAGCTAGCAGCCGGAGGGCACGGGACCTGCCGCAATGCGAGCCTTGTGAGACACAGTCAAAGGCGGCCATGGATGGTCGTTGGGAATAAGAAAACAACTGTAAATCAGGGAGGAATTTATCATGGCAATGGTAGTAAAGAACAACATGTCGGCAATCAACACTCTGAACACGCTGAACAAGAACTCCAGCGCGCTCTCGAAGAGCCTGGGCAAGGTGTCCTCCGGCATGCGCATCAACGGCGCAGCGGACGATGCTTCCGGGTATGCGATTTCCGAGCGCATGCGTGTGCAGATCCGCTCCCTCGACCAGGACAACAGGAACACCCAGAACGGCAACAGCATGATGAAGGTTGCCGAGGGCGCCGTGAGTTCCACGGTAGAGATCCTGAAGACCCTCAAGGAGAAGGTCATCAATGCGGCCAACGACACGAACACCGACGAGGACCGCGCCACCATCCAGAAGGAACTCGACCAGTCCATCGACCAGATCAATGACAATGCCAACGTTACCTACAACGGCAAGTATCTGGTGGACGGCAGCAAGCACAGCAAGTACAACGAGACCAGTACCGTGCTCACGAACCAGAGTATGTCCACGGCAACGACAGGAACGTCCAAACTGACGGAACTGGAGAGCCGCACGGATGAGAAACTCAACATCCATTCCACGGACCGGGTGACGGTCTCCTACGTGAAGCAGGGCAAGACCTATACCACGACCTTCTCGGTGGGGACGAACTCTATTGATACTATGCTTCAGAAGACTGCCTATTTCGGCTCGGAGACGCTGACAGGTGCGTTCAAGACGGGCAACAATATCCGCAGCACCGGTACCATCGGCACAGACGGTAACAGCAACACGGTCTACACGGCGAGCCGCGAGAACGCCATCAGCATCCAGGCGAAGACCGGCGGCACGGCGGGCCAGATTGCAGGCTTCACCATCAGCATCACGGACAACACGGGCAAGGTGAACAAGTCCGCCAATGCGGTTCTGGACAACTTCAACGAGACCATCCGCGCAGAGAACGAGTACAAGAACGACGATGCTCTTGTACTGCAGGTGGGCACGAAGGCGAACCAGGCCATCAAGGTCAGCCTGACGGATATGCGCGCCGAGGCACTCGGCCTCAAGGGCACCGATGGTTCCACGCTGAATGTGGGCAACCAGAAGAACGCCAACGCGGCCATCAATGTTCTGGACAACGCCATCCAGAAGGCCCTCGACCAGCAGACCACCATCGGGTCTGTCGAGAGCCGCTTGGAGTACACCTCCAGCAACTTGACGACGGCATCGGAGAACGTGACGGCATCCGAGAGCACCATCCGCGACGCCGACATGGCAAAGGAAATGACGGAATACACGAAGAACAACGTTCTTCTGCAGGCCGCCCAGTCCATGCTGTCCCAGGCGAACCAGAACAGCTCCGCTGTCCTCAGCCTGCTCCAGTAAGATTTGTTCCATTAGCTACCAAAGCCCTCTCCTTCGGGAGAGGGCTTTTCTGGATATTTTAGTGTATGGAAAAAATTTCTTCAAAATCTCAAAAAACCATTTAAGTTTTTTGGGAAATCGACGATATATATATCAGAAACAGGGCAACGCAGGGATCGGGAACCACCCGAAGGTCAGC
>JAFSWY010000151.1 GCA_017444295.1 Selenomonadaceae bacterium
TGCGCCGGTAGTGGTATCCACTTCCACCACATAGGGCATCACCGCTGAAGCCATGGACTTATAGACCAAGCCTCCCGTCAGGCAAATGGCCACCACCATCATTCCCGCCAGCAACAGGCGTAGGTTCTGGTTCTGGACAACGATCTCTCCCTCCCGTTCGTCCCACTTTCGTGCAGCCCTCTCCGCAGGGCTGTCCGGGTCATAGTTGGTGAACCGTTCCGGCCTCTTAAACATCCCCTTAATGTTCATTCAGAAATCCCTCCCATAGTTCTTGGCGCAGATTTTTTGCCCATAATGGGCAAAATTTTCTGCTTGACAAAACGATATTTTTGTGCATTCCTTGATAATGCTGGATTCAAAGAAATATGGCTCTCATTTTCATCATCTGTCTTAGTGTAATCCATAGAAAATAAAAAACTTCTTATAAAGTTGCGGATTTTTTCCTGGACACCTCTGCGATACGCCGAATCACGAAGTCCGGACAGGGCTGTGCCATGCCGTTCCCCAGGGCTTTGTACCTTGCGGAATCTGATGGTGGCTTGCCGTCAATAAGGACATTGGTATATCCGTCCGGCAATCCCTGGAGGCGTTCGCACTCCAAAGGCGTTAGTTTGCGAACCGTTTTGCTCTCGATGATGTGATAATCTCCGCTGAATGCCTCCTGATTGCCTAGCCAATGCTTGGTGGCACAGTTTGCCATAAGGCATCCAACGGTGGATTTCCCGCTGGCAAGATGAGGCGCATCCTTGTCTTTCAGAACACAGATGGCATGGCGGTCTGCTGCCGTGAGTGTGAAGCTAACATCCTCATTGACCCCGCATCCGGCCGGCCCGTTTTTCTCGTCCCTGCCAATCATGTTCCCTTGAATGGCGTACACCAGTCTTCCCTTGATGTCTGCCAAATGCTTCGGCGCCCCGGCTCCTGCCCGCAGGGTGGACGCTTTTTCGGCGAATGTGCGGATGCACGGGTATCCCTGCCCCGGTTTCCCGCCACCCACGAGAAGAGCGGGAGCAACATCGGCTTCCCGTACCTCGGAGCGTTGGTTCTCATAGACACTTTTGACATGAATCACAGGGACATTGTTGCCACCCGTGCCATACCTTGCCGCCATGCAGGGAACTGTCCCGTCGGGCTGCGGCCGAATGACATCACTTCGATGGCTGATGTCGTAGATGGCAATGCCTCCTTGGTTCTTCGATGGATCAGGGTTTGTGGTATCAAGGGTTTTGGCAATCTCCGTGACATGGCAGCCACTATGCGGGTTCTTCGACTTCATGCTATTGGAGCCAAGAGAATCGAAGGAGTAGACGATTGGCTGATGTCCATGCTCCTCTGCGCGCAGGGCGTTGGCTCGATTCTCCGTCACACTCATCACAGCACCTCCCTGATCATTCGGACAAAACAGCGTCTGGTCGTTGGCATTTGCCGCCAGAGTAAGGGACTTGCCGTAGCTGACCAGTGCGCCTTTCCCTCCGCCGGGCTTCCCCGCCCTCATCCGCAGGACTGCACACCGGCTTGTATCATGAGGGCTTCCTTCAGCTCCGGGGGGAGTTCCTTGCCCCTCGCCGCCGACCTTCGCAAAATCCCCAGACAGGCCCTCTTCGACAAATAGTATTTCTCCGGCACATTCCGCTCCAAAACTTGCCACAAGAAAGATTCTCTTGCGTCTTTGGGGCACTCCGAAATATTGAGCGTCCTTCGTGACCCAGGCGATTTCGCAGTAAGCGCCTCGTACCAAACCGGCCGTCGCCCATTTCCCGCTACAAGGCATTGGAATTTTGCCCTCTGAGATTTCTTCCAGCACAGCCCTAAAGTCAAGCCCCCGATTTGAACTGAAGGCTCCCGGCACGTTCTCCCATACAAAGTACCTCGGATATTTCCCATTCGTGGCATTCCTCATTTCTCTCATAATGCGTATCGACTCATGGAACAGGGATGACTCGGCTCCCGCCAAGCCTTCCCTGTTGCCGGCAACACTAAGGTTTTGACAGGGGCTGCCCGCACACAGGATATCCACCGGCTCAATGCTTGCGCCGTCAACACACCGTATATCTCCCAAATGCTTCATATTGGGAAAATGATGCTTCGTCACCGCAATGGGAAAGGCTTCTATCTCGCTTGCCCATATCGGCTCTATACCGTATTTCACTGCGGCCAACGGCCAGCCGCCGATACCGTCAAAAAGTGATCCTAATGTCATACAACGCCCCCGTAACCATTCTACTTTTGCCGATTTTTTGCCCAATTTGGGCAAAATTTTCTGCTTGACAAAACGAAAATTTTATGAATCACCTGCCAAACCCGACTTCTTGAAATCTGTCCTTGATTTTCACCATCAATCCCCAGTGTAAGCCAAAGAAAATAAAAAACTTCTTATAAAGTTGCTCATTTGGGGCTTGGAACGCTGATATTACGCCACTTCCAATTTTTTGCCCAAATTGGGCAAAAAAATCACGGAGTCCAAAGTGGAATCACCTTGGCCTTGATACAGCCAACGGGGATAGTCCCGGTATATCTGCCATCAAAGGAGCGGGGATTGGTTGCCACAGGCAGCACATGACCTGCGGGGACAATGAACTCACCCCGAAGTTTCGGCAAGGGATGCCCCTGTGTGTCGCTGTCAAAGACCCGTCCCCGTGTTGTCCCTTCAATCGTAAATTCAGGTGGTTCTCCATGGACGGCGTAGTGTTCGCCAGCTACTGCCCCGATCTGCTTCAAAAACACATGATTGCCGTCGCCCCAGCCATAGTCAGCTACCATTCGCCGCACTTCCTCCGATGGCTCGTATACGATATAGTCCCCCCTTTGGTAATCCCCACCCGGTATGCGAAGGTAAAGTCCCAAAGGTAGACTATCCGTGATGTTTAGGAAGAAAAAATAGGACATTCCCTGAAAAAAAACGGCAGTGATAAACAGACATAGGCTGAACGCCATAACTTTTTTGCGCATAATATTCTCGCCTCCACGAGGTCATTGTATCGAGCGTGGGAATAAAAAACTTCTTATAAAGTTGCTCATTTTCACACATTAAAAGCCTCCGACAAAGCATCCATGCAAGGCCGAAGGCTTGGATTTCAATGGCTAATATAAAAGCCGGACACATGGCGGCGTGTCCGGCTATGATTATGATTTCGTGCAGCCCCTATTGGGGGGATGTTCTGTCAAACCAAATATTTGCTCATCTCTTCTTCGAACTCCCGCAGGTGACGGCTGACAACACATTTATGCACATGACAGGAGCGAGCAATGCATTTTTCCGGCTCATCGGGATGATTTAGGCGGGCAGCCACAATCCGCTCATGCAGGGAAACGGAATCTTCGTCCATGAAGAATTTTATTTCTGCCAAGAGTTTCTTGTACTCTCTATGACGGATGATGAGGGCAAGAAGCCAGTCCTTGGTGACGATCGTCCCCGTAGGGTCAATCTCAGAGAAA
>JAFSWY010000152.1 GCA_017444295.1 Selenomonadaceae bacterium
GCCTTATATATCAATGGATTCAACAATTTTCACGCCATGTGTATAAATAATTTATACACATAATCACAAAATGCTGCAAGACTAGATGTGACAAGGCATTTCAAGATTTGTGTGTTTAAAAAGCCGGGAGATTAGGATACAAAATATCCTCTGCCAGCCTCCGAACCCGACGATAATCCGGGTCATGGGTGCGGGTTCCGTTGATAACAAGTGCATCCAGTTCCTCGTTCCAGACGGGGGACTTGCGGAACAGGCTCCGAAGCTCCGCCTTGGCACGGGCATTGTCCTCCGCCAGACGGTGCACGAATTTCTGCGTGACGTCATCCAGAACGCCGGTCATGCGGGTATGGGCGTGGTAATCATCGATGGCCTGCCAGATATTCCTGATGTTTTGCCGGGTTTTCGCTTGGATATCCATTCTTTTGCCTCCTAAAATTTGTCTTTGTGTTTCTGCTGCATGGATGGGAATGATATTGCTCGTATTGTCTCCCTTCTAGGCAGCATGGATGGAGACGGGCAGTGCAACAATGCCTTCCTGCTCGTCCCCCGTCCCGTCAAACTCCACGGTGAGGCCACCGAAGAAATGGCAGTCTGCGCCGACCAATCCTACCGGCATCTGCCCCACGGCAATTTGCAGGTACTTGCCCAACACCTTCGCCTGTGCCGGGTTCAGCGTAATATGGACACCGGCAGGATGCTCTTTCCCGCCGCGCATCGACAGGAAGACCAGCCCTTGGTTCCAATGAATCCTCGCTTCCACGTCCTGGTAGGCAGGACACATATGGTATGCACACATCTTGAATCCCTCCATAAAAACAGCGCAGGGCAGAGGGAAATCCCTCTGCCCTGCGCTTGCCCTATTTCTCATTTTCCAATACAAACAAAAATCCCGCAAAGCCAAGCGGTAACGTGGCTTTGCGGGACATCGCACAATCCGGAATTCGATTTTTGCCCCTGAATCTAACCTTTCAGGAGCGCCAGATACTTTGAGCGATCGGCTACAGGGATATCAAGCATGTTCATGGCTTCTTCCACCGTAACCCTCGTGTTTTTTATAAGGCTTTTCAAACTGGCTACAACCACTGAATCACGTCCTTCCTTCCGTCCATCCTCGCGTGCCAGATGCTCCCTTGCCGCCAACTCATGCTCATATCGCATATATTCCGACCTCCATTCCTTGTTGTGCTTCACCTTTTGCACCACAGCATCCAGCTCGTTCACCACCGGATGGCTTACCTGTTTTCCTGCCACATAGTCCAGGAACGCCTTCAAGTCATCGTCAATGTCATCCATCGTGCCATAGGCGTTGAGGAATATCTTCGTCGTGCCGTCCTGCAACTGGATGCTGCTGTCCTCGTCGCACCTTGGGTGGAACGTGTAGATTTTCCTTTATTTTATCGCGTTTTCTTGCCCATGACAAGGAAATTCCTGCAAGCATCACCCACTGCTTCCGTCAGGCCATGGCCAATTCCTTCCGCATGGGCGTGATATTTTTCATCCGGTCTGCGCTGCTTGCCTCCGGCAGCAGATGCCTTGGGACCGGCATGGAAAGAATCTCCCCGCCGATGCGCTCCAGTTCCGTGGCCCTCTCATAGTCCTTGGCAATCTTGCTTGCGGCAGTCACGGCATTGACCAGGCCGTAGCGGCTGCTGTCCCCGCTCATGAAAAGCTGGCGGAGGACATCGCCCCGCTCGTTCTGCGTCAGTTGGAACTTGTCGGCAAGAAGCTCCACGGCTTTCACGGGCTCATGCTCCATGGGGATCTGCATCGCCTCCCGCATCTTGTTTACGGTCATCTGGAACCGCGTCTCGTCCACGGCACAGCGCACCGTGTCCTGCACCTTCATGAAGAATGCCTTGTCGTCCTGCTTCAGGGTCTCGTCGGAATAGATCTCATAGGCTTCCTCCCGGTTCCCCTCTGCCTGCCTTCCCACATGGTACTTCTTCTGGGCGTAGTCCTTGCAGATCAGGCCGTTCTTGCAGACCAGACGATAGACCAAGGGCTCCACCTTCAGGCTGCCCATGCCCACCTCGCTGTTGCTGATGACAAACCCGGCTTGCACTGCATCGCCCAGAGAAATTTCCGCCTTCATCTTCTTGTGGATGACCTTCAGATAAAGGTGTGTCTCCGTGACCTCGCAGCTCTCGATGCTGGCGCCCTTCATCCCGTGGATGATGGGGAGGACGGCGGCGCAAAGCTCCAGATGGTCGAGGCGGCGGTAGCGGTCAGAGAGGAATGCTCGCACATTTCCATCCAGCACACGAACCATGCGGCGCTCCGGCGTTTTCTGGAACCATGTGTTGACATTCTCATCGAGCAGATGGGGCTGTTCCATCTGCATTTTCTGGTAGTAGCGATAGGAGATGCCAAGGCGTGCCGAGATTTGCTGATGGGCCAGATCGTTGACACAGAACTCCTGCCTGTCCTGCCCGGTTGCCATGGTGAGCAGCGAACCTTTGTCATCGGTAATAAGCCCCAGGCTTCGGGTGTCCGCCACAAAATCCTTCCTTGCCCTGCGCTGCCTCTCCAACTCTCTCCCCAATCCTTCCAAGGTCTTTCCCTGTTTCATTGTACATTGCTCCTTCCTGTGCCAAGGCACAAAAATAGCCCAAGCCGTGAGACTTGAGCC
>JAFSWY010000153.1 GCA_017444295.1 Selenomonadaceae bacterium
TGGCCTTTGAGCAGAGGAAGGCGCGCCTCATGGCGGAAGGGCTTTTCGATGAGGCGCACAAGAAGGCCATCCCTGCGTTTCCGAGGCGGATCGGCGTGGTGACCTCCTCCTCCGGGGCGGTTCTTCGGGACATTTACCGTGTCGCGAAGCGCCGCAATCCCCGTGTGCAGCTTATCCTTTTCCCGTCCCAGGTACAGGGGGACGGGGCTGCGGTGCAGATAGCGGAGGGCATCCGCTTCTTCAATGAAAAGTATCCCGTGGATGTTCTCATTGTGGGACGGGGCGGCGGATCCATGGAGGATTTGTGGGCCTTCAATGAGGAGGTGCTGGTTCGGGCAATTTTCGCCTCAAACATCCCCGTGATTTCGGCAGTGGGGCATGAGACGGATTTCACGCTGGCGGACTTCGTGAGCGACCTGCGAGCCGCGACGCCCTCCCAGGCGGCGGAGCTGGCGGTACCGGATTCCGGTGAGTTGCTGCGCCATATCCGCAGCCTGCAGGTGCGTTTGCAGACCGCAGCCGGACGCGGATTGCAGGGAAAGCGTTCCAGACTGGAAGCCTGCCGGAAAAGCACATTTTTGGCAAATCCACAGAACCTGCTTTTCCAGCGGCAGCAGCGCCTGGACATGGCAATGCGCCGCCTTGGATATGCGGCGAGGGAGCAAATCAGGGAAAAGCGGCATCGCTTTGATATGCAGCTGGAGAAGATGGACATGCTGAACCCTGCGAGGGTCCTCAGACGGGGCTACAGCATTGTGGAGCATGAGGGCGGCCTGCTGCACAGCATCAAGGAAGTCCATGAGGGGAGCCCCTTGCGGCTCATCCTGGCGGACGGGGAGCTTCGGGCCACAGTAGACCGGTTGGGAAAGGCAGGGAAATGAAATGCCGAGAAAAAAAGAAGCATCCTTTGAGGAAAACCTGGGGCGGCTGGAGGCCATTGTGGAGCAGATGGAATCCGGTGAGGCCAGCCTTGCGGATCTCATGAAGAACTACTCCGAGGGCGTGGAGCTTTCCAAGAAATGCATGAGCGCGCTGGCGATTGCAGAGAAGACGATGGATCTCCTCGTGAAGGAAGAAAATGGAACGGTGCAGGAAGCAGAACTGAAAATAGAGGGTGAGTGAAGCATGTTGAAGGAACTTTGGAAGAGGCGGCTGGATCTGGTGGAGAAGAAGCTCATCGAGGAACTCCGTGAGGAAGAAGCACTGGATGAGACCCTGTGCGCCTCCATGAAATACAGCCTGATGGCAGGCGGCAAGAGGCTGCGCCCGGTTCTGCTCATGGCTGCCGCAGATGCGGTGGGGGCCGAGGGGGATGCCTTTGTCACCACCGGCTGCGCCATCGAGATGATCCATACCTATTCCCTCATCCACGATGACCTTCCGGCCATGGATGATGACGACTATCGCCGGGGGAAGCTCACGAACCACAAGGTCTATGGGGACGGCATGGCCATTCTGGCCGGGGATGCCCTGCTGACCATGGCCTTTGAGGTCATGCTCCGGCAGGAGGGAGTCTCCCCTGCGCAGATAGCCGCTGTCGTGCGGGAGATGAGCATCGCGGCAGGCCCCAACGGGATGGTGGGGGGACAGGCGATTGACCTGGAGTCCGAAAACAAGAGGATTGGCCTGGAGCAGCTGCAGAAGATGCACATGGGCAAGACAGGGGCGCTTTTCCGTGCAGCAATCCGTTCCGGCGCCATCCTTGGAGGGGCGACGCAGGAGCAACTGGAGGCATTGACCAGCTATGCGGACAAGTTCGGTCTTGCCTTTCAGATCACCGATGACATTCTGGATGTCACGGGAGATGAGGAGACCATAGGGAAGCCAGTGGGCAGCGATGAGCGCAACCACAAGTCCACCTATGTGACACTGACCTCCCTGAAAGATGCAAAAAAGCTGGCCATCACCACGGTGGACGAGGCCGTCGAGGCATTGGACAGCTTTGGGGACGAGGCGGATTTCCTTCGGGATCTGGCGACCTATCTCATTGCGCGGAACAAATAGCAAAGGGGCGATGATGATGAGAAAACCGATGGTAAAGCAGGATATCATTGAAAGCCAGAGCACGGTGCAGAAGCCGCGCTCCCCACAGGAGATTCTGGCTCGTTACAATTTGAAGCGGCAGCAGTACAAGGAGCTCAAGATGATGAGCGACAACAGCCCGGAAAAGCGGGAACAGCTTGCCATGCTCTATGCAGAGGCCAAGGTGATGGGATGGGCGCTGGGAAAGGACGAGAAGACCATCATACAGGAGATCAACTTCCGCTGATGCGGTGCTGTCATTTTCTGTACATGCGGGCGAGGGCGTTGTCCTTGAAGATGTTCCCCTGCTCGATGTAGCGGTGCACCATCTTCTCTGATTTGTGCCGGGTCTGGCGCATGATGGTCAAGGCATCCACATCGTGCTGGGCGGCGCTGGTGGCGAAGCCGCGACGCAGGCTGTGGCCTGCGAAGCTGTTCTCGTCAAGCCCTGCCATGCGCACGTATTTCTTGACGATCAGGGCGACGGCCTTGTCGGAGAGCTGTTCCTCCCGGAGCTCCTTGTTCCGCTTGAAGCCGCGAAAGAGCGGCCCGTGCTGTATCTGGGCCGTGAGGATCCATTGCTCCACGGCCCTGACGGCGCAGATTTCCTCCTCCGGGGCGTAGGGAATGGCAATGGTGGAGCCATGGCCGAGCTGGTCTCCCTTGGCATGGGGGATGAAGATGGTCATGCCCTCCGGCGAGAAGGTGAGTTCATCCATCCGGATGCGCACCAGTTCCGAGCGGCGGAAGGCCCCGGCGAATCCCAGCAGGATGAGTGCCCTGTCCCGCAGGGAAACGATGTCATCGCCGAAGCAGTCCGAAAGAAGATACAGGGTTTCCATGAGAATGGGCGCCTTCCCATGCTGGAAGGTGCCCTTTTCGCGCCGGATGGCGGACATGGCGGTTCGCACGATGCCCTCTTTGGCAGGGTTGTTCCTGCCAAAACCTGCGGCGATATGGTTCTCCGATATGGCAGTGATGCGGCGGGAGACGGTATTGGCCTTGGCATCGTCGGCCAGGTCGCTGATGTAGTTCACGATGGTTTCAGGTGTCGTGGGCAGGAAGGGCTCCCCGTGGAAGCTGCACCAGTCTACGAAATCGCTCCAGTCGCTTCCGTATGCCTTGATGGTATTGTCGGCCTTGGCTTTCCCCATGCGGCGCTTCGCCTTGGCGGAGAGACGGCTGTTTGCCTCAATGTTCCTTTGGCTTCCCAGCAGGAAACTGTCCTTTGGGTTCATTCATTCAGCTTCTTTCCATTGATAAAAATATTCTCGTGGGCAGGAAAAATTTCCTGTTCACAAGTATAGTATAGGTCAAAATCCTGTCTTCAGCAAGGAGGATGTGTAAAATCAAAAAATTTCCTTGACATGACAAAAACTTGGAATTATAATATATTTGTTGTTGCGGCAACGAAAGGAATAGGAATGACTCACTAGCTCAACTGGCAGAGCAACTGACTCTTAATCAGTAGGTTCACGGTTCGATTCCGTGGTGGGTCACCAGAGAAAAGCCAAGGCTTCCGGAGGATTTCTGGAAGCCTTTTACTATGAAAAATTAGTGAATCAAGCCCGCAAGGGCGCAGATGAACTTAGTTTTCGTGTAAGGGCGTAGTGCGAAACACCGTTTCGCACGGAGTTTGTTTCGTGACAGTTTTCGGAGGGGAGGCATTCCTTTGCGTTCATTCTTGATCGGCCTGCAGTTCCTGACCCGTATCTCCATCGTCCGGCAGGAAAACTGGACAGAGGAGGATTTCGGGAAAAGCGTGCGCTGGTTTCCGCTGATCGGGGCTGTGCTTGGGCTCTGCTACGGGACGGCTGCTGCATGCATGTTCCTGCTTCTGCCGGCTTTCGGTATAGAGCTTCCGGTGCATGTCTCAACGGCGCTGCTCCTGCTTTTGACCATCCTGCTCACGGGAGGACTCTTCTGCGACGGCTTCATGGATTCCATGGACGGCATCTTCTCCGGACGTTCCCGGGATCGCATGCTGGAAATCATGAAGGACAGCCGCATCGGCGCAAACGGCGTCATGGCCTTTACGGGGCTCATGCTCATGGAATGGGCGGTTCTTCTGGACATGGGAAAGGAGGTCCTTCCCATGGCGCTTTTTGTGATGCCCATCATCTCTCGCCTCATGGTGGTCATGGCCATCACCTGCTTTCCCTACGCCAGGCCGCAGGGGATGGGGAGGGCCTTTGCCGCATATGCGGGGAAGGGCTCCCTTGCCTTTGCCGCAATCTGCACACTGGTTCTCGTCCTGCCCTGGGGGAAGGAGGCGGCAGCGGCGCTTTTGGCGGGAGGATTGTTCGCCCTGTGCTTCAACCGCTATGCCACACGCATCCTGGGGGGCGTGACGGGAGACACTTATGGGGCCGTTGCGACCCTTACGGAACTCGTCGTCCTGCTGACGGTGTTTTTCATGGAAAAGATTCCGTGCCCAATGATATAAAAGCCTCCCTCTAAGAGGGAGGTACCCCGAAGGGGTGGAGGGAGTTTTGCAGGAGAACTTCACGGATTTGAAGATAGAAGATAATAGAAAGAAGGGGTGGATGAACGTGATTCGGAAGAAGATCTGCATGATTGCCACAGGCGGGACCATAGCCTCCGTCCGGGGACCCGACGGTCTTCGCCCCGGGCTTGTGGGGGAAGAGCTGCTCAGACTCACCCCGGGGATTGCGGCCCTGGCCGATGTGGACTGCGTCGAGCTCATGGCACTGGACTCTTCCAATCTCCTGCCGGAGCATTGGCAGAGGATGGCGGAGGCCGTTGCAGAGAGGCGTGGGAGCTATGACGGATTCGTCATTACCCATGGGACGGATACCATGGCCTATTCCGCAGGGGCCCTTTATCTCATGCTGGAGAATATCGACTGCCCCGTGGTGTTCACGGGAGCCCAGCTTCCCATTGAGGCGGAGGGGACGGATGCGGTGCAGAACGTGCTGGCGGCCTTTCATGGGGCACTCTCGGAAAGGCCCGGCGTCTATCTTGCCTTTGCGGGGAATCTTCACATGGCGGGTGTTGTGCGGAAGATGTATTCCCAACAGTTTGCGGGCTTTGGCAGCGTGGAACGCCCTGTGGCGGCTGTCTTCAAAGGTGGGCATTATGAGTGGCAATGGCAGGTGCCCGGACCCCGGGGAGATTTCCGTCTGCACAAGGCTCTGGATGACCGCATTGCGGTGCTGAAGCTCGTGCCGGGGACGGACCCTGGCCTGCTGAAGCTTATGGTGGATGCAGGATACCATGCCATCATCATCGAGGGGTATGGCGCAGGCGGCGTGCCGAACCATGCATCTCCCAAGGATTTTCTTCCGGCCCTTTCCTATGCGGCAGAAAAGGGTGTCCGTATTATCTGCACGACACAGTGCGTCTACGACGGCGCCCATCTCGACACCTATGAGACGGGAATCATGGCGATGCAGAAAGGCGCCCTGTCGGGAGGACGGCTGCATCTGGAACTTCTGGTTCCCGCGGTCATGCTTGCTTTGGGAAGAAGCAGGGAACGGTCTGCGATGGAAGCGTATCTCAAGAAGGTCGAGCAGGATATTTTTCAGTAGAGGGATTGATTTAGTATGAAGTACAAGGCTGCAATTTTTGATTTGGACGGGACTCTCGTAGATTCCCTTGAGGACCTGGCGGACAGCGCCAATGCCATGCTTGCCTCCTATGGATTTCCACAGTATGGCCTGGAGGAATATCGCTATTTTGTCGGGAACGGCGCCCGCAAGCTCATGGAACGGTGCCTGCCGAAGGAAAAGGCAAGGGAAGCCGCTTTTGTGGATGAGGCATTGGAAGCCTATAACCGTTGTTATGAGGAGCGGATGCTCGGCAAGACAAAGCCCTATGACGGAATCCTTCCACTGTTGGAAGCACTGCAAAAAAGAGGGGTTCTTCTTGCTGTCTGTACGAACAAGCAGCAATTTGCCGCAGATGCCATTGCGGAAAAGATGTTTCCTGCGGGGATGTTTCGGGAGGTTGTGGGGGACCAGAAGGGAATGCCCCGAAAACCGGACCCGGCAAAGGTGCTTCGGATTGCGGGAAACTTCAGCGTGCAGCCGGAGGAAGTCGCTTATCTTGGGGATACCTCCGTTGACATGGAAACCGCACGGAATGCGGGATTCCTTCCCGTTGGCGTGACCTGGGGCTTCCGCCCAAGGGAGGAACTGGTGGAGAGCGGCGCGAAGATCCTGCTGGACCATCCCATGGAGCTTCTGGAGAAGGCCGCATTCGTCTGAAAATCTTGGAGGAACTTTATGAAACAGGAAATTCCCGTGAAAAAAGGGATGACATACGAGATGGAGATCAATTCCCTGGGAAGCAATGGAGAGGGCGTGGGGCGCCATGAGGGCTTTACGGTCTTCGTTCCCGGTGCCCTACCCGGGGAGAAGGCAGTGGTTCTCATCGAGGAAGCGAAGAAGACCTACGCTAAGGGGCGCATCAAAGAGCTTCTGCGGGAGAGCAGGGACCGTGTTCCTCCCATCTGTAAAATTTATGGACGCTGCGGCGGCTGCCAACTGCAGCATCTGGATTACATGGCGCAGCTCAGGGCGAAGCGGCAGCAGGTCATCAATGCGATGGGCCGCATCGGAAAGCAGCCGGATCTGTTCGTGGAGCCGGTTATCGGCGCCGCATCCCCATGGAACTACCGCAACAAGATGCAGTTCCCTGTCGGGCGTCGGAAAGGGAATGTGGCAATCGGCTGTTTTGCCCAGGGAAGCCATGAGATCATCGACACCACGGACTGCCATATCCAAAGGGAGGGCAATAA
>JAFSWY010000154.1 GCA_017444295.1 Selenomonadaceae bacterium
ATGCGCATATTGAAATGCTTGCCGCCAAGATAGACAGCATCCGCCCCCGACTCGACGGCTGCCTCCAGTGCGTCCCAAGTGCCGGCGGGAGCCAGCAGCTCGACGGATTTACGGGTCAATAACATAGAATTTTCCTCCTGAATTTTTAAATAACTCTTTCAGTATAGCAGGAATTCACGCTTCCTTCAATTGCATCTTTGTGGAAACCATCAAAGTTTTCCTCGGGTTTCTCGGCAAAGGAGACTGCGCATTGGCGGAAAAGTATTCCCCTTACAGCACTACTGCTGTGATATTTTTATCGGACACGATCGCATCCAACATACTGACATCTTTGCCGGAAACTAAATAGTATGTGACATTGGCCGAAGCATCGGCGATGGGAACGCTTACGCGCCCATTCATGTCCTCTTCCCTATATTTCGCAAGATTGGTGACGAAAACGGGCAGTGTGGAATTCCGCATCAGTTCCCGAAATTCTCCGTCGTCTTCCTGTACCAGAAAACGAGATGCAGGCATTTCCCTGCGGCATAAGTCATCTCAAAAGCCAAGCCGCGAACGCAGCAAACAGTTGAAACCGTTGATGTCCTGGAAGGCAAGCGAGGATGGCGCTTTGGGAAGCATCGGATGATTCGGAGGCAGGCAAATGGATAGATTTTCCTGCAGGTAGGGACGGCAGTGGATGCCTTGCCCGGCAGGGGGTGCAAGCACAATCCCCACATGACAGCTGCCCTCGCATATATGTTCCATGATTTCTTTATTTCCCGCCAGACTTGACGATAAGGTCATGGCGGGATATTTTTTCGCCAGTTGCGGAATGACAAACCAAAGGGGCGCGGGGGCGCAGGATTCTACAACGATGGTGCGGAGGGATTTATCGTATTCCTTCACTGCCGTCATCATTTGCCGGGCTGCGTCCAAGACTTTCTCGGCATGTTCGACAGCCTTCTCCCCAGTTCCGTTTAGCCGAATGCGATTTTTTCCGCGCTCGAAAAGTTTCACGCCAAAACAATGTTCTATATTTTTCATGGTGCGGGTAATGGTGGGCTGGGAAATATGAAGAGCGTCTGCTGCTCTCACCAGTGTCCCGTGTTTGGCAAAGGCTATCAGCTGTTCCAAATCATCCAAAGGTATCATAGTACGCTCCTGTCAGATTCCATTTTCTGCATACCGGATTTCATAATTTTTATTTTACATTCCTTCCGTTATGTTGTAAAGTAGGGACATGGGATGGCAGTCTGGCATCAAACATACGGGGAGGAAAATCAAGGCAACGAATGGTTGGATCCGGTGAAGGATGCAGATTATCCTTAAGCAGATAGCAAGGATGTTCTGTAATTTCTGGAGGTGCAAGGAACATGAAAGACATTTCTCGGCGGGATTTTTTCAAACTGGCTGGAACGGTGGCAGCAGGAGCAGCGATTGCCGGAATCGGCGGAATCGGCTCCGAGGCTTTGGTGCCAAAAGAGGCCGCTGCAGAGGCCAAGGCCAAGGTTTATTTCACCAAGCACATTGACGCCGAACATTTATTGAAGCTTTATGACCGTGTAAACAGCGAAATTCGCGGTAAGGTGGCCATCAAACTCCATACGGGGGAACCCCACGGTCCCAATATTTTGCCGCGGGACATGGTGCAGCGTTTTCAAGGACAAATTCCCAACTCTGCCATCATCGAAGCCAATGTTGCTTATGGCGGTCCCCGCGCCGACACGCAAGGCCATAGGGAAACCCTGAAAGTGAACGGTTGGACTTTTTGCCCCGTGGATATCATTGATGCGGATGGGGATGTGAATTTCCCGGTGAAGGACGGTTTCCATCTGAAGGAAGTTGCCATGGGGAAGCATCTGACAAACTACGATTCCCTCGTGGTGCTCACCCATTTCAAAGGACATGGCATGGGAGGATTCGGCGGCTCCTTAAAAAATATCGCCATTGGCTGTGCTTCCGGCAAAGTGGGGAAACTGCAGGTTCACGGCGTGAAAGATTACGGGAAATGGGTGACAGGCGCACTCTTCATGGAACTGATGGCCGACAGCGGCAAGGCTATATGCGACCATTTTGGCAAGCAGATTACCTTCCTCAATGTCCTGCGCCGTATGTCCGTGGACTGCGACTGTGCGGGGACTTCCGCAGCGGAACCCGTGATCCCCGATCTCGGCATGATGGCCTCTACGGATATTCTCGCCATTGACCAAGCCTCGGTGGACATGGTGTACCATCTTGATGATCCGCGCAAACAGGATCTTGTGGAGCGTATCGAAAGCCGCGAAGGACTCCGCCAGCTTTCCGCTATGAAGGAGCTCAAGATGGGGAGCAACGAGTATGAGCTGATTTCCATTGATTGATTTTGCTTCATAGGGAGGAAAATGGAAATTTATGTTGAATTCTAAAGAGTGTAGGATTCAATGTAGGAGGTATGAGCACATGGAAATAAAAGAAATGTCACATGATGATTGGAAGGTACTGGCGTTGACTGACCGTCTGGATACACAGACAGCACCGGAACTGGAGACAAAGGGTTTGTCGCTTTTGGAGGGAAATCCCAAGATTGCGCTGGATTTTGCAGAACTGCAGTATATCAGCAGCGCCGGGCTCCGTGTCCTGCTTCTGCTTGCG
>JAFSWY010000155.1 GCA_017444295.1 Selenomonadaceae bacterium
AACTTCCTCGTCGATTGCAAAATAGATGTTGTCCCCTGCCGTCACCCGCATGCCTTGAGGAATCACCGTGACTTGCTCACGGGCAGCCGACAGTGTAAGTTCTATCGTTGTCACGGCTGAAGTTGCCGGAATCCTTGACACCCCGACGAAGGCTCCCAAATGCTCCAGCGCATCGTCCTTGGCGTAGCGCAGGAGGTTTTGCTTGGCCGTCCGGTCAATCAGTAGCCGCTGCTGGATGATGACGGCCTCGATGCCACGCAGGAAGAGCCTTAAAGGATCGGCGCGCTCCAGTTTCCGTTCGAGAAACTCCTCCACCGTGCCGACGATATCGAGATCCATTTGTTCCGGATCCGCCTCTGCAAATGTGATTTTCGGCAAATCGGAAAGGTTCACAGGAACACACCTCCTCTCAGCTTGCTCTCGTTGATTTCAATGCGAACTACGATTCTTAGTTCGCCGTCTTCCGACGCTCCTGAGTAAATAACCTGCTTTACTTTGGCGCGTGGTTCATACTTTGGTATCGCCGCGACAATAGCTGCCGACATCCTCGCCTGCGCTGCACCGATGGGCTGGTCGATCATGGTCCTGCTGATGCCGAACTCTCTGTCCATCGGAACCGACATCTTTTCCGTAGCCAGTATCATTCGTACATTCTGGATGATTTCATCCAGTTCTGTCTCCGGCATCAAAACAATGTCGTTTCTCTCTGCCGTATCGATATCAACCTCCATCGCCCGGCACCCCCTCAATATATTCCTTGAGTTTCACGTCAATGGATGATGCTATGATCTGGCCAAATCCGTTCCATGAATCGGCTTCTTCCGTCATACCTTCCGCAACCCACGGACTTGATCCGTATGCCACATTCCCTATCACCAGATAATGCGCCCTCCCCTGCTGGATCATTCCACGCATCTTTTCCGCTTCCGCCCGTGGGTTGACTCCCAATGCTGTCGTAAACGTCATGCGAAAAGATATTTCCTCCAATCCGCGCCCCAGAAATTCTGACACAGGCGGCATGCCGATGACATCGTGGTGCGCATATCTCCCTTTCGAAGATCGCTTCCAGTCGTGGAACGTTACAACACGAAAATGCGAACACTCAAACACTACATCCCCAAATGCTCCCAGAGGAGGCTTTGTCAGAAATGAATTTCCTGCAGCACCGTCCCTGCCGATTCCACCCACCAATTTCTCCACGGTCGCTTCCAGGCTTTCACTTGCACCGGAAACAAATCCGGAAAGGGAGCTGCCGCTCAGTCTGCTGGCAGCTCCGTTCACCATATCCCCGAACATGCTCATGATATCAATCCCCCGCAAACACATTGGGGCTTCCGGATGCATGACTGCCTGTCTTTCCGCAACTCTTGCAGGTCGTCACATCGCCTATGCGGGTGACCGGAAGTCCGTTGCAATATACGCTGCCGCTTCCCGATGTACTTCCGAACGTTCCCCCGTGCGGGCAGTTGGTCGATCCCGTATCCTTCAGCCGGTGCAGCGGCAGTCCGTTGACGAACACATTGGGGCTTCCGGCGCTATTGCTCCCGGCCCTGCCATGTGGGCAGCAGGGAAGACCCAAGTCGCATATTCCTGTCGTCTCGTCATACACCCTTGTTACCTCCGGCATACCATTCGCCCTTTCTTTATTCATTCAAGAAAATATTCTTCCCCTTGATTCGTATATCCCCGATGCAGTTAATATTTAATTCGTGGCTGCTTCTGTCATACTCGATCCACGTCCCATCCGCAAAATCAATTCTCATTTTGTCTTGGGAATGTACCCTTGGTGCAGCATCTTTGTTGTAGCAGGCTCCTATGATCCATCCCGTACCATAGTTTTCATCGTTCGTTGCATATATGCAAACGACTTCGTCGCCCACGTCCGGCATCCAGTAATGCTTGTTTTTCAAACTTCCGGAGTTCAGGATGCGCAATTCCGCGGATACATTGTCATCTTTATCTTCAAAGGTGACGCGCGCTGAATTTCGTTCTGGAAATGTCGCACTTACGACCCCCGAACGTACAATGTCCCTTGCCTTAGTATCCATTGAGGCATTTCCTCGCTTCGATATCCGTTGTATAACCCCCGCCAAGCTTGTGCGCCGCCCTGGTAATGAGATAATTCCCGTCGTAAAATCCGTGTCCTTCCAACGTGATCACATTCCCGGCCACAAGCAGAAAGCTTCCCACCGTCGATAGGCTCACTTTCACTTCTTCCCTATTTTTCTCTCGAAGGGATTTTTTTGCCAGTTTCTCCGCCTCTTCCACGGATTCTACGCTCTTGTTGACTTCCAGTGTCATGCCGTCCTTCTTGTCCGGTGCCTGAAAGGTGTACTCTATGAGTTCGTTTTTCTGTCCGTGTTTGTATTTCACGTGACACGCGGCGTAAATTTCATAGATAGAAGCCGCTCCTTTGAAACTCTCAATGGGGGATGCGCCATATCGGAAAGTGAGTACCGATTTCTGGTTTTCGTACTTCTCTTCATCGAAGATGATGATCTTGTTGTCCGCCACTTTCAGCGCAAGTCCGGCATCCCCGCACTGCTTCTGCAGGAATTCCAGGGCCGATTGCTCCGTCTGTTCCGCCCTCTTGATTTTCGGATCCTCTTCCGTATCATAGAACAGTTCCATGCCGGCTTCCGCCGCAATATCCCCCGCTATCTCCGACAGTTTCACATCTTCCCAGGGGTGCGAATGCTTCACACTTCTGATTTTTGCATTGTTCGGTATGGATATCAGTTTGATTACAGCTTTGTTTGGCGGGTAGCTGTTCACTATCTCGTCGATTTCGAACGTCCCGATCGGCAGTGTCTCGACACCCGCCCCTGCGTTCCAGTTGGCACGGGCGATGGACACCACAGCCGTGTCTCCCCGCGTCGGGAACCAAGGGCCGCGAAACCTGCCGTCCCTGTCCTGAAGCTGGATTTCTGCGCTGTCCGCTTCCCCTGAAAGATTGTCTGTGTAGGAAAAGCCCGTAAGGAATGGCACTATGTCTCTGGAGATGTTCTGATTGTTGATGGAGATGTTTACGGTCGCAATGCGTGTGTTCATGTCTTCCTCCATGGCGGCAGGCTAAGCGTTTTCTCCTCCGCGATATCCGGGATCAGGATCGTCTCCCCTGCGCTGAAAATGAAATGCTCCAGCTTGTCCCGATTGCTGTTCATGAGCTGTTCCGTGTAGTTCGTGCTCCCCATCTGCTGGTGAGCGATCATATCGAAGGTGTCCCCTGATTTCGTCGTGTACTTATGCAAAACTTGTCCGCCTCCCCTCATGCAGAAACTCCTCGTACTGATCCCGGAAGGAGTCCCATGCGGATGCCACACCGTCCCTCACGCCGCGTTCCACTTCCCCTGCGTCCGCATTTCCGTTGATGGTCACGCTGACGTTGATGGAAGGCATAGAGAAGGACGAGTTGTTGCCGATGCTTGGTGCAGACAGTTCCGGTATGCCTCCGTCACCGAAAACCGGCTGCATCGGCCCCATGATGGGCTGCGGCCGGTTCGACGCGGAGCTCTCCGGCAATAATCCAAGCATCTGCCCCGCCCTCTGCCAAAGGGAAACGGCCCTCGAGGAGCCGTCCAGCGGAATCGCCGCTTCCAGGCCTTCCTCCGCGAATGTCGTAAGAAACGGGCCTTTCCGGTAGATGCCGCCTTCTGCGTTTGCGGCAACTGTTCCTCCCGAAGCATTCGCCGCAGCTGTGGAAAGGCTGGCCGATGCACTCTGAAAAGAATTCCATGCGCTCAGTGCAGCTTGCCCCAGATGGGAAATCGCGCTTGACGCACGGGAAGAAGAATCTCCAAGCCCCGACAGGCTGCTGCTCGTCGCATTCAACGCTTCACGGAATGCCGACAACGTCGCTCCGGTCGCGGCCATCAGTTCGTTTGACTGCGCCCGGAGCGGATTTCCTGCCGACATGAGCTCATTGCTCTGCACCTGGAGCGGATTTCCTGCAGCGAGCAGTTCGCCCTGCTCCATAAACGCCGGATTCGATGCCGTGACAGCCTCGCCCATCTGCTGTATGCTCGGAACGGCAAGATTCATCCCTTCGGCAACCTGCGCAAGTCCTTCGCCGCCCGCCGTCATGCTTTCCGTGTACTTGGAAACCGCATTCGCATTTTCGCTGATCGCCCCTGCTGTCGCTTCGCTTGCGCTTCCCAATGCATCGACCTGTGCTGCGGCTGCCGGCGTCTCCTGCGCTCCCGCCGTCACCTCTCCGCCAACGACGCTCCCCGTGGTGATAAGGTTCACCGCTGCATCCAGCGGATGGGCCAGTGCGGATTTCAAGGTTTCCCACCGTTGCATGACGTAGGAAACAAAATCATCCACGGCCTGTTTCGGATTTTCCCACAGATTCGTGAGGGCTTCCCGCAGGGTATCGCTTTTCCATACAATCACACCGATCAGGCCGATCAGCGCCGCGATAGCCATGACGGTAACACCTATGGGGTTTGCCGTAAGCGCTGCGTTCAGCAACCACTGCGCCCCTGTCCAGGCGGTGGATGCAATGGCGGCAATCCTTTGCACACCGCTCAACATCATCACGCGGGCCGCTAGCCCGCTCACTGCCATGCCCGCCATCGTTGCCGCGCTGCTGATAAATGCCCAGCCCGCAAAGGCAAGCTGTACCCCGGCCGCCCCAACGATGACGGCAGACAGGCCGCCCGCAAGTATTCCCGCCCATTGGACAAGGCTTTGGTGCTGTCCGATCCATTCGGCAAATGCCTTGGCATTGTCCGCAAATGCCCCGGCAAGTTTCCCCACTGTAGGGAGGAACTGCCCGCCTATTGCAATGGCTGTGGCTTTGAATGCGTTCTCGGCAAGTTGCAGTTGGTTCTCTACCGTCTGGCTTCTGGCTGCGTACTCCGCTTCCATGGATCCCGCATACCGTGCAGAATCAGCCACCTTGCCGAAATTATCCCTCAAATTGTCCAGATTGGACAGAAGGGGAGAGATCGCGCTCAGTGACTCCTTCCCGAACAAAGCCTGCAGTGTACTGGCCTGCTTGTCGGCATCCAGACTCTGTATGGCGGTCATCACATCCAGAATGGCGCCCTTTGCGTCCGTCTGCATCCGCCTGGCCATCTGCCCTGCATCCATTCCGAGGGATTGAAATGCGGCCGACTGGCTCTTTGTGGCTCCTTCCCCGGCCACCATGCCGAGAATCAGATTCTTGATTCCGGTGGCTGCCACGTCGGATGGGATTCCGACGCCTATCATGGATGCACCAAGAGCGGCAATCTCGCCGGAGGCAACGCCTCCCACTTTCCCCAACGGCCCCACTCTGGTGATAACATCGGAGATGAGCGGTGCCGCAGCGGCCGTGGTATTTCCAAGATAGTTGATCTTATCGGCAAGCCCTACGACTTCCGCTTGGTTCATGCTGAAGGCCGTGCGCCATTTCGCCATCATGCCGCCGGCTTGGTCTGCTGTCACATCGAAGGCGATGCCCATTTTGACGGCCGACTCGGCGAAGGGCATAAGGTCATTTTGCGCTATACCGGATTGCCCGCCCGCAGCCACGATTTTAGCGATTTCCTCCGCAGCCATCGGGAGAGTGCCGGAAAGCGCCAGAACATCCTGTTGCATAGCTTTAAACTGCTGCGGCGTTTCGAAATCCACGACCTTCTTCACATCCGCCATGGCAGATTCAAAGGTCATAGCCGCCCGTGTTGCGTCCACGATGGGCGACAGGATCGTTCCTGCGGTGTTCAATGCGTTCTGGAAATTTCCATAGGCATTGAACAGGTTCGCCTGCGTCTGCCCCACGTTCGCTCTGGCTTGCTGGTAGCGTGTTTGCGTTTGAAGCGCCTGGTTCGTTCGGTTGATTTCATCCTGCAGACGCGCTTGACTGCGGGCAAAATCATCCGTGGAAAATCCCGCCCGCTGCAGCTCGGAATGCGTCTGCCGCAGCTGTGATTGCTGGCTCTGGAGCGTCGTTCTCATATCGCTGAGACGGCGGTTGGCATGTTCATACGCCCGTTCCGCTGCTCTCGTCGCCTGTTCCTGCCTTCTGATTTCCCGTTCCGTCTCCCTGATTTGCGTCCGGAGTTCCCTCAGATCCGCCCGCGGCAGGGAAGACCGCTGCTGCTCATAGGTTTGGTTCAGCCGCGCCAGACGGCTTCGCAACTGTTCACTGGCCGCCTGCTGCTGTCGGAACGCATTCCCGAGCTGGGCAGCCCGGGAACCGAACTGCATCATTCCTGCCGTCGTTGCAGAAATTCTTCCCTGCAGATGCTCAAAGCTGCTTGCATGTTCCGAAATCCGGTTCAGGTTGGAAGAATATTCCCGAAGCGCCTGTCCTCCTCTGCCGAACGCCGCGTTAGCTTGCGACGCAGAAACTCCCATACCCCGAAGAGACGCTTGAGCCGCCCGCATGGAAGACGAAAATTGACTGTTCAGCGCTCCGTTGATGCGAAAAGCAACCTCAAAAATTCTTGCCGCCATGGTACAACTCACTCCTCGGTTATGGTATAATAAAGTTAGAAAAATCTAAGACACATAGGAGGTGTAATGGATGATTTACTATTTTGAGCCTTCTATACTGGGAAGCATCATCCTTGGACTCGTCGCTTTCCTGTTCGTCATTGCAAAACTGTTCAACCTTCTTTCCGGTTTTCGCCGCTTCCTCCTTCGCTTATGCGGAAAATCCACCGCGGAACCAGACGATGACCCCAGATATTGGTGCGAGCAAAGGTTGAACGGCCATCCTCTTTATCACAAGTGCAGCGGGTGTAAATATGCGAACCCTGCATTTTGCAAGTTCCAAGCCGAAATGAGAGAAAAGGGCATGGCATGTTTCCGGATGTATCAGAATGCCGTCGATGCAGGAACCCCTTTCGACTGCGAATGCCACCATTGTGAATATGCCTTTGCTTGTACCGTGAAAGACGGTATGTTGAAACAAAAGGAAGTCCACGATCAATGGTTGGACAGCCTTCCGGGCACCGATCACATGATGGTATGAAATAGCCGCCTCAACTGCAGGCGGCTATTTCTTTTTGCTCTTTTTGTTGATGAGCTTCACCCATTCGTTCAGCGCATACAGGCTTTCCTTCATCCAGAATTCGAGGTTTCCCCATCCTCCTGCTTGGAGGTCGAGGGCGCAGCTTCTAATTTCTGCGAGAGGAGTTCGGCCACCAAAGAACTGAATAAAAAATTGTATACCCTCGTCGCGATGGTATTGTATTTCACAATAGGGAGTTCCTGCAGTTCCTGCATCGGAACATTCAGCGCGCGGGCCGCAAGCCTCGTCTGAAAGCTCTTGGCCTGCGCCGCATCCGCCAGGCCGTTCCCCGCGAGACGTTCCTCCCGCTCTACAATTTCAAAGTCGTATCCTGTCAATGTTCCGAGCTTCGCTTCCAGATCCTTTGCCTGTTCCATATCCAGCATAGTTTCCTGCCCCCTTTATCAGACGCCGAGTGCCGACCGGACGTCGGTCAGCACGTCTTCTCCGTTGATGTAGCAAATGTAGTTGAGCTTATCGATCTCCACCCGTTTCACGCCGCCGATGGTGATCTTCAGATAGGTAAGCTCCAGTGTGTTCTCGCTCTCGCTTTCCGATGCCTGCTCCATCTTCCCGAGGTTTCCGCTCTTCGGCACGCCCCGGAGATCGACGCGAACGGGCTGCACCTTGAAGGTTCCGAGCCCCGCGTCATAGTGCTGATTTGCCCCGCGGAAAGTCAGATCATGGGCCTTCTGCTGCATGAGCATGGTCACGTCTTCGTTCAGTGTGCGCCATTTGATGCCGGCTTCCATGGATTCCACCATGCCCAGCGTTGGCATGGAAACATCTCCCGCGATACCGGCTCCCGTGATATCGTTGGTCTTGTAGTTGATCTCCGGCAATGTGAGATCCGCCATGCCGAGTTTTCGTGCCCCTCCATAGAACACTTCATAGTTGATGAAATGCGACCGCACCTCATTGACTGCGAATCGCTGGAGGTCGAACCGTATTTTCTTTTTCATTCCTCACACCTCCGTCAGCTGAACAGCGCCGCAAAATAATCCGGATCGAATTCCATGACAAACTCAATGTCACGCGCCGGAACGCAAGGCGTCGCATAGACATGGAACTTGATGATTCCGTCCATCAAGGCCGTTTTCTGGTTCTCTTCTTCCAGGAATTCCACGCGCCCGCCCAGGATTGCCCCGGCCGCCGTCAGCCCGTTGAACCAGATATTTGCACTGTTGACAATGCTCTCGATCAGCCTTTTGTTCGTCGGGTCATCGATCCGCGACCAGAAGGATGTAACGAGGGTATTCCCAATCCAGTTGAACATGCGGCGCTCATTGATGAAATTGTCCTTTACGTCCGTATTGGATGGGTAGTCGCTGGTGCGATTGCCCCAGACTCTCCATCCGCCGATCCAGTTGATAGCGGTAACAATGCCCTGCCCGTTCAGATAATTGGCCTGCGGAGGCGTCAGGAACATTTCCGTCCCATCCTTCCGTACGGAGGAATCGCACTGCAGGCTCTCATTCGACGGGGATTTGTAGGGAATATCCCCATGGTCGTAGTCCGTACGGTTCATTGCCGCAGCCAGTTGGGTAGAGAGATGATACTGGGTTCCGCCCAGACTCACCTTCGGATATGTCACCACAAGAGCCGTATCAATGAGGTTGTTTTTGTTCTTGTATTCCGGCGCTTCCGTATAGCTTCCGACTTCTTCCGTGTCAATGTCCGCTATGGCCAGCGCCCTGAATACGGTGTTAATGTTCGTCGCTTTTGCCTTCATCACTGCCGCAACAGCGGGATCCGTGCTGTACTTCGGTGCAAGGATCGTCCCCGGTACGATACGGAAACGGGGGAACACTTCTTCGATGAGTTCCAGCCCCTTAGCCTGCCCGGTAGTCAGGCTGATCCCTCCGATGATGTCGGCGGCCGTGACCAAGGACGGATCGATTTTATCGTAGCTGACGGCAAAATTCTCCAAGCCGCTGTCCTCGCCCCCGGCGATATCGGTGATGACCAGCACGCCGTCATCGTCAAACTCTGCGGTATAGTCTTCATTCTCGACCAACGTATTCCCGCCGATGCCGTCTTTTACCTTGAGAGTCGCCTTGATCACAGCATCCGTTACTTTGGCTACACCTTTTACAAGCGGGACTTCCGCTTGCGATACGGAAGTTTTATGCTTCAAAGGATCAAGCACATTGATGAAGACTACCGGCGCCATGCCGAAGAGGACAAACTGCGCGCTCATGACCTCGCAAAGTGTGTATTGATCGAAATCCGAAGAATAGCCGAGCTGCTTTACGGCCTCCGCGTAGGTATAGCAAAGAATCGGCCGGTTGGCCTCTGCCGGTTCTGCAGCAAGATGAACCGGAGCCGTGCCGACCGCAACCACCACTCCGCTGTCCACATTCACCATAGGGCGAAGGGAAGTCGGGGTTTCGGATGGATAAATTCCGTGTTTATAAGCCATCAGTCACCCACCTCCATCTGCTTCATAGCCAAATATTCCGGCGTTCCTTTCTTCGCTGCGTTTTCCATAGCCGCCCCAAGTTTGTCGGACGGAACAAAAAGCCGCCCTGCCAATGGATACTCACCTTTCAGTCCTTCCACGAATTCCTTTGGGTATTCCTCATAGATTGTATTCTGTTTCAGTCCCAGTTTCAGTTGATTGGGACCAATATAAATCACAGGCATTTTCTTTCGCGCCTCCATTCTCATAGAAAATTCTTTTCGGTATCAACGGCGTCTCCGATGATATCCTCATCAAATGCCGGCAGCATTTCCTGCGGCTGTGCAATGGAGTATTTCAACGTCCCATAGCCGAACCAAAAGGGATAGGGTTGCGCTTCTATGGCTTTCCACTCCACCGCCTCCACCAGCCTGTGCCGATTTGCCACCGTCCGGTTCGTCAAGATCCGTTGGCGGACAGTCTCCATGATATTCAGAAGATCCATCCAGCCGTCTTTGTCTTCCGCAAAGACGCCAAAGGTTAATCCGACGGTCGCCATAGATGCCTCCCGTCCGGATTCTCCTATATTGTCTCTTTCTTCCTGCAGGCTGACGATGATAAGAGGATAATATCTCCCTTCTCTGTCATCAAAGATTTCATCCCTGATATGCTGCGCATAGACGGTGATGCCGCGGTCTTCCTGATTTTCCGCCAGCAGCCGGTAATCTTTCACAGCATCCTCGATTTCCTGTTTCAGAGAAAGAACCAGTTCCACAGGTGTCATGTCGCGCCTCCCTTATCTTCGATAGCCCATCAAAAAGGCATTGACTTCATGCTCCACG
This sequence comes from Selenomonadaceae bacterium, assembly GCA_017444295.1. Classification (GTDB taxonomy): domain Bacteria; phylum Bacillota; class Negativicutes; order Selenomonadales; family Selenomonadaceae; genus UBA3796. The sequence goes on from JAFSWY010000155.1 coordinate 10,247, forward strand.
TTCTTTGCCAAACGCTCCTCCATCCTCTGCTGGATAAAGGCCGCCACGCTCGGGCTCCCGAGCATTTGCGGCGTAGATGGTCCCGCCATCTTCTCGATGGGAAGGGATGTGTTCGATGCTCCGTGCCCCTCCCTCTGGAACACGCCGACGTGCCCCGATTTCATTCTTGCGAGAAACGCGTGGGCAATCGTGCCGCCCTCTCCTTTCACCACTTGGGAATAGAGGTATTTCCCTTTTGGCGGCCGACGTTTTGGCACGCTTTGGGGATTGTGTTTGAAGTAGGCCAGATCATTGACCCGTCCGCTGGATCGGAAGGAGCCCGTCAAGCCGCCCGCAGAGAAGGAAAAGCCGAGTGTCCGTGTGATGTAGGGGCCCTTGATAGTGTAGCGTTCCTTTACCTTTGCCACAGCATCCTTCCGCGCCCCTCGCACAGTCTTTCTGACGGCCGTTTTCGCCGCCTTCTCCGCCGCCCCCGGGATCCCGTCCAGCAGCTTCGCCGCATCATGGAGCGCGCTTGCATCGATCTCGATCATCACCCAGCCCCCCTCATGCGATAGGCGGTAAGGACAATGTGGAGCATCCCCATATTGTCCCTGCATTCCTCCACGGTATAGCGCTTCCCGTCCAGACGGATATTCTCCCCTTGTTTCGGGATGCGCGGAAAATCCGCTTTTCTGATGTTCACCGTGGCGAAGTCTCCATGCAGCCCGTCATAGTTCCTGCTGGCAACGCCTGACTTTGGGCGTGTCTTGCTGGTGCTTACCACAGCCGGCAGCTCCGTTCCGTCCAGATTGTGCATCTCCGCAAATCCGTCCAGATTCAGGAACACGTTCCCGATGTCAGCTTCCACCTGCTCCCGGAAGCTCATCCGATCAGAACATGCACCGACGTGCCTGCAGCGCTCTTTTCCGACACTGCGATCCCCGCCGGGATGCCTCCCGTTTTGGTCTTGTTGACACTGTCGCTCTCGGCGTTCCAATAGAGTTCGTCCCCTACGCTGATTGCCAGATTCGACGCTGCCGGCAGCTCATAGACACCGGTGAGCGATACTGTGCCGGTCTCCCCTGCCGCGATGTTCTCCAGCGCAACGCCGACTCTCGTCGCGAAAGGGACAACTTCCATGTACTCGATGTCATTGGGCGCTTTGTAGTCAATATTCTCGCCCTTCTGGACGAAAACCGCCTTTGCCATTTCTACCCCTCCTTATTTGCCCGTGGACTTCAGCAGCCCGCGATAATCGATGAGATTCACGCCTACATCCAGATAGA
>JAFSWY010000156.1 GCA_017444295.1 Selenomonadaceae bacterium
GGAACGTGCATCCGTCTGTCCATCCAAGCGTCAGGAGGCGGAAGCCTTTCCTGAACTTCATGTCCACATGGTCGAAGACGCGTGCCGCAAGCTCCGTGCGCTTGTATCCTGCCCGTTCATAGAGTGTGTCGTCAATGACGAAGCAATCATCACGGCTGTCCGAAGTAAGCGGGCGCAGATGCTGGTTCACGATGCGCTCCGAGAGCAGCGTCGTGAATCGGAGCCAGTTGGCATGCGCATTCTGGAAAAAGCGGTAGTAGGTGTTCTTCGAAAACTCCTCGCGAAAGCTGCCCACCCGATTCTGCATGTAGAAACTGCCCATGCGGAAGACATTGCTGAGGATATAGGTGAACAGATCCATGACGGGGACGCCCTTGATTTTTGCTATCCCGCATTTCCTGAGCAACTGGGTAACATGGAAACTCAAGAGGAAAGATTGGATGGAGCAGGAAATGTTCTTTTCATCCGATGAATTCAATGGTACAATAGACATGGCGTTAAGCCTCCTTTGGAAGATGGTTTGGACACCTTCTATTGTACCAAAGTTTGAGGCTTTTCGCCTTTTTTATCGGCAAAAAGTCACTGTTTTCAAGGTTTATGCTTTATTTTTGATGTGGGAAGTTTAAGAATTTCATATGTTCAGAAGCCGCCAAGCCTATATTCCAAGCGGTTTCTGCCCCATATTTTTGCATCAAAAAGGAAAAACGCTTTTCGAACATCATGGCATGGCCATGCACCGTCTTCACCATCATCGCATCTCCCTGCCCCACGTCGATAAAGGCAACCATGACCTCCGAAGGCCTTGACCACCTCCATCCCGCAAAGAACAGGATGCCTGCCAAAAGAGCGCACAGGATGCCCTTCCGATATGGGAAAAGCCATGTCCTGATAAGAGTCTTCCTCTCCGGTGACTGTATGGCATAGACCAGGACACCGTAGAAGACGCTCCCTGCGCCGATGCCCATGGTGGGGAAATAGATCTGGCTGCCTGGAAGCCTTGCCATCCAGCGGGTCATCTCATAGACAAGTCCCAGGAGCAGGCTGTCAAAAAGGAACATCAGCCTGCCCAGGAAGGGCAGCAGCCATGCAACGATGCCCGCAAAAAGACCAAGGACAATCATGCCTTCCACAATGGGAACCACCAGAAGGTTCGACAGAAGTGAGGACAGGGACAGCTGATTGAAATACCAGGCCAGGATGGGAAGGGTGAAGGCCTGTGCCGCAACGGTGATGGAAAGGCTCCCCGCCAGGAATTCACGCAGTCCCCTCTCCTCCATCCAAAGGCGCAAAGACGGCGCAACGAAGAGAAGCCCCGCCGTCGCCGCAAAGGAAAGCTGAAAACTGATATGGAAGAGCAGCAGGGGCGAGATGAGCAGCATTGCGATTCCCGTAAGCAGGAGAATCCTTCGCGCATCATTTTCCCGCTCCAGTGCCAGGGCAAGGAATGCCAATCCTCCCATGATGCCCGAACGGATGACGGGAGGAACACAGCCCGACAGAACACAGTACACGGCAATCACCCCAACCACCAGCACCGACTGTGCCAGCTTCGGCAGGCGCAGGAAGGATCCCAGCCATGCCATGACGGCAGCGAGCAGGCTCACATGGGAGCCCGACACGGAGAGGATGTGCACGATGCCCGTCGTCGTGAAGGCATCCACCAGTTCCGGCCTCAGCCCCTCGTATCCTCCAAAGAGCATTGCGAAAATGGCCGCTGCGTCTGCCTTCGGCATGACGGCTTCCATCCCCTTGCGGTAGGCAGTCCGTATCTCCGACATCTTCCGCAGGAAGAGCTTGTTTTCCTGCGGCTCCGGATGGATGCCCTGCTTTCCACAGACCATCTGGGCTGTGATTCCCTGGCTCCTGAGCAGCATTTCCGTGTCGATCTGCCCCGGATTCCCATACCCATGAGGCAGACGCACCTTTCCGCCGGCCCTTATGACATCGCCGATCTGCGCCTTGGGAATCCCCTCCTCCCCTTTGGCCTGGGCATAAACATACATGCCTCCGGAAGCAGGCCGCTCCCCATCCTTTTCCTTGATCTTGCGGACAGAGATGGTATAGCGCAGTTTCTTGAAGCCCTCCGCGGTCTCCGTGACACGCGGCTCCTCTGTGATCACGCCCTCCACCGTTGCCGATTCCCCCGCGAAACGGGAAATGTCATTCTCCGGCAGGGCATAGGCCATAACAAATCGCAGAATTCCCGCCACAAAGCACAAAAACAGGACGGCAATCCATGTCTTTCCATGATTTCTCCAAAGCAGGGCAAGGGTACATGCAAGCAAGAGGAAAAATCCTGCAAGCAACGGCACCATAGGCACTGCCCAGCTGCTGCCGAGAAAGATACCGGCAGAAATCGCCGCCAGGACACCAACGAGAAAATCCAGCTGAAACTGTCCACTCATATGGTTACCTTGTCCTTCATTTTTTCAAACTTCGCCTCGCCGATGCCCCGTACTTTCTTGAGGTCTTCCGGCGACTGGAACATTCCCTCGGACTGCCGATACTCGATGATGCGCTTTGCCATGGCAGGACCGACCCCCGGCAATTCATCCAGTGCCTTCTCATCCGCGGTATTGATGTTGATTTTCCCGTCCGCGGACTTTCCCTTTTCCGCCGCCCCCTTCCCATGGGATTCCCCCTGTGCGGCATCCGATCCCGCTTTCTCCGGGATGCGCAGCTGCTGCCCGTCCTTGAGCATCTGCGCCATGTTCACATGCTCCACATCCGCCGTGGGCAATACCCCTCCACAGGCATTCACCGCATCGGCAGCCCTGGCATTGGCATCCAGGGTCACCACGCCGGGCCTGTTCACCGCTCCCACCACATAGACCACGATTTTCGCATGGGAACCATTGGAGGCATCCGTCACCTCCGACGGCCTCTCCGCCGCCGCCAGCTCGATGCTTCCGTCCTCCCCGTAGTAGCCATACATGGCGCC
>JAFSWY010000157.1 GCA_017444295.1 Selenomonadaceae bacterium
CAGGTCTGGCGGGTCTTTTTCCGCCTGACTGCGTCAGCAAAAACTTGACGTAGCTCTGCTACGACTGCATTTTTGCTTCCTTGTCAGGCGAAAAAATCCCTCGCCAGCCCTACTACGGCTTAGATGCTAAACAGGTTCTAAGTTCCACGAATCTCCTTTTCCAGCAATTCCCCCACCACATCGGCAATCTGCCGGATTTTCGCAATGCGGGCGTAATTGCTGCCGTATATCTGTTTGGCATAGTTTTCCACAATGCCATCGGAAAAGACGCTGTTCACGATGCCCACGACCTTGATGTCCTGCCGGCGAAGTTCCCGGACAGCCTCTGCCGTATCCTTCACCGCCGCCTCCTGCAGATAGCGGTGGGACGGATGCATGCCATGGGAAGGGATATCCGTCTCATCGCTGGGATAAGCATCCGTCAGCACCAGCATCAGCCGCTTGCCGGAGACATCCCCGAAAAGCTCCGACGCAGAGCGAAGGGCAAGCCCGTCGCGATTCCAGCCCTGCGCGGAATAGCCGAATACCCCCTTTGCCGTGCCATCGGAAAAGCCCTTCATGCGCTGCAGGACCGTATAGCCGTACATGCTGCAAAAGGACACCACCGATATGGGAAGCCCTGCCTGCCGCACGCCTTCTGCAATGACATACGCCTGGGAGGCAATCATCTCCTGCTGCGACTCCCGCGAAGCAGAGGCATCCAGCAAAAGCAGCAGGGAAATATTCCCGTAGGCGGATTCCTCCCACGCAGAAAAGATCCTCGTATCCTTGAGATATTCCGCCCGCCAGACCCGGCTGGGGCGCAACATGCCATAACGGGAGGAAAGCTCCGTGGGCTGCCGGTAGACCGCAAGGCAGTTCTTCAGATGCTCCTTGAGACGCGCGGCTCCTGTGCGGTACTGGGAACGATGAGCCTGATACCAGGCAAGGTTCTGCGGCCTTGCCTCTCCCTTTCCTGCCGAAAGCCAGAGATGCACTCCTTCATGGGCATCCTTGCAGAATTCCTGCTCCATCCGCCCCATATAGGTTCGGCTGCACAAAAGGGGCCCAAATCGCTCCTCCAATTCTCTTTCGCAAGCCTGAGTGCTTTTCCCGCCAAAAAATCCATCCCTTCCACCCGGCTCCTGGGTGCCGCCCTCCAGCAAAACGGGATGGGACGGCAGGGAATCGCCAGTTGCCTGCTCTCTCTGCATGGGAAGCCATTTTCGCAGGAATGCCGTGAAACGTGGACCGAGAAGGAAATGAATTCTCTTTCGCTGCAGGTTCGTGAAGTGAAAGCGAAAAAAGGTCTTCCATATCCGCTGCATCTCGCGGATGATGTCCTCCGTCCCCAAGGTGCCGGAAAAGCGCAGGGACTCATAGAGCCGCTTGTCCCAAGGATTCCGAAGTCCCGTGGGCTCTCCCAGAATCTCGCGGCATCTTCCTCGTTTAAGCCCATGGACGATCTCGCTTCTCATCATGAGCTGCTGCATGGAGAGGTCGATATCGTCCTCCAGCCATCGCCGCGCATGCTCCCTGCGAAGGGAAGGCAGCACGGGGCGGGAGGCAGATTCCCGTTCATAGGCGGCCTGCTCCAGCCCCAGCCACAGGATATCGGTGAAAAGGTCCCGCAGAAGGGAATCATCGAAACTGTGCGCATAGGCAGAGAGCTTTTCCGCATCATAGTGTCGGTGAACGAAACCCACAATAGAATTGAGATAGAGGTCGGGGCTGCCGTCCCGATGAAAGGCCATGAACTCCGGATGGAAGCCGTAATCCCCCGCCGCCGTCCATATGGTATTCAAAGCGCGCCGCTGCCGGGAGTTTCTCCCATTCCCCCGGCTCACCCCGCAAACACCTGCGAGGCATCCATGTCCTTTGGCACTCTCAGATCCATGATATCTTCCACCATCCTGCGCTCCTCTTCATCCTGGCATTTATTCGAAATGCCCATGGCCAGGGCAGGATGCACAGCAAGCCCCAGCTTCACCAGACGCAGGGCATCCAGAAGGCCGCGAAGATCCACCGCCTTCCCGGAAATCTCCCGATGCTCGCATTTCTGCTGCAGATCATGGAAAAGCCCCGTAAACATCCGGGCGGCCGTCTTCTGCAAGGAGGGAAATTCATAGGAAAGTAACTTTAGCAAGTATTCTTCGGAAAGTTCCGGAAGCTGCAGCACCACAAAACGGGAGAGAAGCGCCTCGTTCAGTTCCCTTGTGCCGGCATACCCATAGTTCATCGTGGCGATGAACCGCGCCGCCGGATGCAGGGAAATGCGCTCGTAGCCGGGAACATCCAGCATGCGCCGATGATCCAGCAGGGAATGCAGCACCGCCATCGCCTCATTGCGCGCCATGTTGATCTCATCCAGGATGCAGAAGCCGCCCTGTCTGGCGCATTCATGAACCGGGCCGGGGCGAAAACGAACCTCGCCGCCGGCAAAGGTATCCATCCCGATGAGATAGGAGGCATCCATATTGATATGAAAGGAAACATTCCAGTCGGGGCGCCCAAACATCATGGCAAGATTCTCTGCCAGCACATTCTTCCCCGTTGCCTTCGGCCCCATCAGGAGAAGATTCTCTCCCGCCAATAGGGCGGTGGCTGCCTGTTCCAACACCTCGCCGCCAAAATACGGATAGCGTGGCTTCGCAATCGGACGTGCCCCCGTCCATGGGTATTTCCTGCGATATTCCTCGATCCCCGACAGCACTTCCTGCCGAAGCCCCCCTGTCTGCCCGTCCATCATCGCTTGCTAATCCTTTCCTTTGAAATACTTCATGACCTTCTGGGCGAATTTCGTCTGGATGAAGAGAATGATGCGATCCCCCGGCAGGAGTTCCGTCATGCCGCCGGGGATTGCGGCTGTGCCATTCCGCACATAGGCGCAGACAAGGCATTCCTTGGGAAGCTTTGCCTCCATGAGTTTCTTGTGGGCAACAGGCGCGCCTTCCTGCACGATGACCTCCATGGCCTCGGCCTTGGCCCCCTCCAGATAGGAAACGGACACCACGCCGCCACGGCGGGCAAAGGCCATGACCTCACTGGCGGAGAGCAGCCGGGCGGAAACGACCACATCCACGCCGACCTTTTCCATGAGGTCCACGTATTCATTGCGCGCCACGCGCACCACCGTCTTGCGGGCCTTGAGATGCTTTGCCAGAAGCGCCAGCATGAGGTTCAGCTTGTCATCCTCCGTGAGGCAGATGACCACATCGGCAGATCCCACGCCCTCCTCCATCAGGAGATCGATGTCCGTGCCATCGCCGTAGATGGCAATGCCGTCCGTGAGTTGTTCTGCCATGAGGCGGCAGCGCTCCTGATCCCGTTCAATGACCTTGACCTTCACCTTCTGGGCATCCAACAGGCGCGCCAATGCCCGGCCCGTCCTTCCCGCGCCGATGATCATGACGCGTTCCAGCTTACGGGCATCCCGCTGCACGAAATTCTGGCTGAATTTCTCAATCTCCTCGGGCATGCCGATGAAATAGGCATTGTCATGCACCATGAAGCTGTCGTCGCCATGGGGAATGATCATGCGGTGGTCGCGAAAGATCATGCCCGCCAGCACGCCCTTCGGAAGTTTCAAGTCCTTCAGGGGAACCCCTGCCAATTTTGAACGGCGTCGTATCTTCGCCTCAAAGAGGCGCACCTTCCCATGGGCAAAATCCTCCACGTTGAGGGCTGCCGGCGTCATGAGGATGCGGTTGATCTCATGGGCGGTGATGAGTTCCGGGTTCAGCATGAGATCGATGTCAAAGTTTTCCTTGAGATAGTCCTTGGCCTCCGACATGAACTGCATATCGCGGATGCGGGCAACCGTGTGGGTAACGCCATGTTTCTTGGCAAGGATGCAGGCCACCATGTTCACCTCGTCACTGCCCGTAACGGCGATGAGGATGCCGGCGCCCTTGATATCAGGGTCGTTCATGGTGATGGGGCTTGCGCCGTTGGCATGGATGGTCAGCACGTCCAGCGTGTTCTTCACCGCTTCCAGCTGCCCTTCCTCATGGTCCACCATCACCACGTCAAACTGTTCCTGGGACAGGACTTCCGCGATGCTGTACCCCAGCTTTCCCGCTCCCACAATGACAATGCGCATCTTCCGGCCTCCCGCTTGTTTTTCTCGCTCGTGTTCTTCTATACAAACGTTCATATTATGCCACAAGGGCATATATTCTCGCTAAACTCCCTCTTCGGCTTCGCCTCGCGCTACTCTGTGTAAGCGACCGCTAAGAGCTAAAGCTCTAAGCGTCTGCTTATCGTTAAGCGTTCATATTATGCCACAAGGGCATATATTCTCGCTAAACTCCCTCTTCGGCTTCGCCTCGCGCTCGTTAAGCGTTCATATTATACCACAAGGGCATTGCCAAAAGCAAAAAGCCCCGCCATAAAACGCATGGCGGGGCGAAATTAAGGGAGAGCTATATTTCAATTCAATCGGCAAAGAGTTGTGTGGAGAGGTAGCGATCCCCGGTATCGGGGAGCAGGGCGACGATGGTCTTCCCCTTGAACTCGGGGCGTTTCGCAAGCTGCACCGCAGCGGCGAGGGCTGCGCCGGAGGAAATGCCCACGAGAATGCCCTCGGAACGGGAGAACTGGCGGCCATACTGGAAGGCATCCTCATTGTCGATGGGAAGCACTTCGTCATAGACCTTCGTATCCAGTGTATCCGGCACAAAACCCGCGCCGATGCCCTGAATCTTGTGGGGGCCTGCCTGACCCTTGCTGAGGACAGGGGATGTGGCGGGCTCCACGGCAACGACCTTCACATCGCTTTTCTGCTTCTTAAGATAATGTCCCACACCCGTAAGGGTCCCGCCGGTGCCGACACCGGCCACAAAGACATCCACCTTGCCTGCGGTGTCCTCCCAGATCTCCGGTCCCGTGGCTGCCTCATGGGCTGCCGGATTTGCAGGATTGGTGAACTGCGAGGGAATAAAGGCATGGGGGATCTCCTTTGCCAGTTCCTCCGCCTTGGCAATGGCTCCCTTCATGCCCTTGGACCCCTCTGTCAGCACGATTTCCGCACCGTAGGCCTTCAGAAGATTGCGCCGTTCCACGCTCATGGTCTCCGGCATGGTGAGGATGGCCCGATAGCCCCTGGATGCCGCGACACTGGCAAGCCCAATACCTGTATTGCCGCTGGTAGGCTCTATGATGACGGAGTCCTTCGTGAGCTTTCCGGACTTTTCCGCCTGCTCCACCATGGCAATGGCAATGCGGTCCTTTACACTGCCTGCCGGGTTGAAATATTCCAGTTTTACAAGGATATCCGCCCCAAGACCATTCGCTTTCGCGAAGTTCTTTGCCCGGAGCAGCGGTGTCTTGCCGATGAGTTCTGTGACACTATCATAAATCTTTCCCATAATGAACGCCTCCATAGTTAAAACATATATGATTAATATGCTTATATTTTATCCACCTTCCGGTACTTTGTCAATAGAAAATTAAATAAAACATTGTGAATTACTATGTGATTGACTTTTTCCCTGACTATCGCTATGATTAACATATATGCAATCTATGCAATCTATGCAATCGATATCATCCAAGAAAAGCGAGGCTATATATTATGAAGATTTCTGCAAAAGGCCGTTATGGATTGGCCTCCATGGCCTATCTTGCGCGCAATTTCGAATCCGGCACGCCGGTGACTATCATCAGCATTTCGGAGAGGCTTGGCATTTCCAAGATCTATCTGGAGCAGGTCTTTTCCCTGTTGAAGAGATCCCAACTCGTCCGTTCCATCAAGGGTGCCCAAGGAGGATACCAATTGATGCACCCCCCGGCAAACATCACGGCCTTTGACATCCTCAGTGCCATTGAGATCGGTTTGATGGAAAAGGCAGGGACGGCCTCCCCGGACAAAATGCCGGAACTGGACCGGGCCCTTGCCGCCAAGGTCTTCGACCCGCTGGATGAAAGCATCCGAAACGCCCTCATGGCAACTTCCCTGGAGGACATCCTCAATGCCATGGACCAGGAGGCGGAAAGCCTCATGTATTTCATCTGATTTTCATTATTTCTCAAGGAGCATGCGGAAGGATTCTGTGGAAATCCTAGGGTTGCCAAGGGGATAACGCCAAATAATCGAGGCTCTCGGGGAAATTTCCCCGCAAAAAACACTTCACAAGCACAAAGTTCTATAGTATAATGGCCTCAAACTTGGAAGGAACGCCCTGCCTTCCAGGTGTTGCTGCAAACATCTGCTTTTCCACCTGTTTGGAGGTGTTTCCCATGCTGATTGACAATGTAATCGTGACCATTGAGAACGGTCCCTTC
>JAFSWY010000158.1 GCA_017444295.1 Selenomonadaceae bacterium
GTATCTAAGCCGTAGTGGGGCTGGCGAGGGATTTTTTCGTCTGACACGGAAGCGAAAATGCAGTCGTAGCAGAGCTACGTCAAGTTTTTGCTGACACAGGCAGGCGGAAAAAGACCCGTCAGACCTGCTATGTCGTGATACTAAACAGGTTCCTAGGAGCTTGAGGATGATGCTGCGGGAAGTAGAGCGGTTCTGTCGTGAGCATGGGGTGGTCCGTCCGGGGGAGGGCATTGTCGTTGCCTGTTCCGGCGGGGCGGATTCCATGGCACTGGTGCAATGGCTCATGGAGCATCGGCAGCAATGGAAGCTTCGCCTGTGCGTCGCCCATTTCGAGCATGGCATCCGCGGGGAGGAATCCTTGCAGGATGCGGCTTTCGTGGAGAAATGGTGTGCGGAGCACCGGCTGATGTTCCGCATGGGCTCGGCGAGAATACCGGAACTTGCCGCGAAGGCAGGTGTTTCCCTGGAACTGGCTGCAAGAAAGCAGCGCTATGAGTTTCTCGAGGGGCTTCGGCAGGAGCTTGGCTATGATGTCATTGCAACAGCACATCATGCGGATGACCAGGCGGAGACCGTGCTCATGCGCCTTTTGCGGGGAAGCGGCATCGACGGCCTTGCCGCCATGCTGCCGCGCAACGGGTGCATCGCACGCCCGTTCCTTTCCGTGAGGAAACGGGAACTGGAAGAGTTCTGTGCGGCGCGTGGGATCGCTGCGAGATACGATGCGACAAATGGAATGCCTGACTGCACACGAAACCGTTTGCGGCTGGAACTCATGCCAAGGCTTCAAAGGGAGTACAATCCCAATCTTGTGGAAGCCTTGTGCCATCTGGCAAGGCTGGCCGCAGAGCAGCGGGAGTACATGGGGGGAGAGGTTTCCAGGGTTTTCCCTGCGGCGGTCCGGCGCGGGGGCATGGAACTTTCCCAGGAGGTGTTTTGTGAGCAGCCTCCTGCCCTGCAATGCGCCCTGCTAAGGCGGTTCTTGCAGGAGGGAGGAGCAGGATGCAGGGATCTGGGTTTTCAGCATTTTGAAAGTCTGCGTGGATTTCTGCTGCATCGTGGCACGGGGAGCCATATGGAACTGCCGGGGGGATGGAAGGCGGAGCTTTCTTATGGCTGGCTGCGCCTCCGCCGGCAGGAGGAGGCAGATGGCATGCCATTGCCCGAACGGAGGATTGCCGTGCCGGGGCGCACCTTGCTGCGGGAATACGGCATTTCCATAGAGGCGGAGATTCTTTCGGAGAAACCTGTGCATACGGGACCGGAGGAATTTTACTGCGATTACGGGAAATTGCCGGAGGATCTGGCCGTCCGTCCGCGCAGGGCAGGCGATGTGATTTCCTTGCCTGCGGGAAGGAAGTCCCTGAAGAAATTGTTTATCGACAGCCATGTTCCACGGGAAGAGCGGAACCGGATACCGGTTCTTGTCTCGTCTGGCATGGTCCTGTGGGTTCCCGGGCTGCGGCGCAGTGTCCTTTGTCCTGTGGATGGGGATACCGGGAAAATACTTTATTTGAGAGTGATGAAAGAAGAGGTGCGAGGCCATGATGAAGGATGATATCGAGAAAATTGTCTTCACCGAAGAGGAAATCAGGAAGCGGGTCGAGGAGATGGGAGCAGAGATCAGCCGTGACTATGCTGGCGTGCCGGAGGGGATTTTCTGCGTTGGAATCCTGAAGGGGGCAGTCATTTTCTACACGGATCTCGTCCGAAAGATTTCCCTGCCGGTCCAGTTCGACTTCATGATTGCCTCCAGCTATGCGGATGCCATGGAGTCCAGCGGGACCGTGCGGATATTGAAGGATCTGGATTATGATATCAAGGGGAAGCATGTCGTCCTTGTTGAGGATATCATCGATTCGGGGACGACCATGCACTATCTTTTGGATTACCTCCGTCTCCGCAAGGCCGCCAGCGTGAAGATCTGCGCTTTCATGAGCAAGCCTTCGCGCCGCAAGGTGGAAGTCCCCATCGACTACTGTGGCTTCGATGTGCCCGATGAGTTTCTCGTGGGATATGGGCTGGACTATGCGGAGAAGTACAGGAATCTTCCCTATATCGGCGTGCTGAAGCGGGAGGTTTACAGCTGAATTTTGCCGTTGGCACTGGCAAAACTTGAACAATAGCGTTATAATAATTGGGAATTGATTCTTGGGGAGATATGCTCCTTGAGAGAGGGAGGTCCCGGTTTGGACAAGTTTTTACGCAATGTTGGATTTTATCTGCTGATCATCCTGGTGGCGATATCCATCATTGACTATTTTTCGGTAAAGAATACAACAAAGCAGGAAATCGGCTATACCGAATTCCTGCAGAAGGTGGACAAGGGTGAGGTCGCGAAGGTGACGCTCATCAACAACATGATTCGCGGCACACTGTCGGATGGAACGGAGTTCACGACGATTACGCCGAACTATCCGAACAACGATCCGGGGCTCTATGACAAGCTGCAGGCAAAGAATCTTGAGATCTCGGCGGAGAATCCGCCGGAGCCGCCATGGTGGTCCACGATGTTCTCGTCCATCCTGCCCATTCTCCTGCTCATTGGCGTCTGGTTCTTCATCATGCAGCAGACACAGGGAGGCGGCGGCAGGGTGATGTCCTTCGGCCGCAGCAGGGCCCGCATGAGCGGCAGCGACAAGATCAAGGTCACCTTCGAGGACGTTGCCGGTGCGGATGAGGCAAAGCAGGAACTGGAAGAAGTCGTGGAATTCCTCAAGCATCCGAAGAAATTCGATCTCCTGGGAGCGCGCATTCCAAAGGGTGTCCTGCTCTTTGGCCCTCCGGGCACGGGCAAGACTCTTTTGGCGAAGGCCGTTGCGGGGGAGGCGGGGGTTCCCTTCTTCTCCATCAGCGGTTCGGACTTCGTGGAAATGTTCGTGGGTGTCGGTGCATCCCGTGTGCGAGACCTTTTCGAGCAGGCGAAGAAGAATGCGCCCTGCATCGTGTTCATCGATGAGATTGATGCCGTGGGACGCCAGCGTGGTGCCGGTGTCGGCGGCGGGCATGACGAGAGGGAGCAGACACTCAACCAGTTGCTGGTGGAGATGGATGGTTTTGCGGCGAATGAGGGAATCATCATCGTCGCGGCGACGAACCGACCGGACATTCTCGATCCGGCGCTCTTGCGCCCAGGGCGGTTTGACCGACAGATCGTGGTGGACAAGCCCGACGTGCGCGGACGCCTTGCCATCCTCAAGGTGCATACGAAGGGCAAGCCCGTGGCGAAGGATGCGGATCTGGATATCCTCGCCCGCCGTACTCCCGGCTTTACGGGAGCCGATCTGTCGAATCTCGTGAATGAGGCAGCTCTTCTGTCGGCGCGGCGCGACAAGAAGGAAATTGCCATGGCGGAGCTGGAGGAATCCATCGAGCGTGTCATGGCAGGCCCTGAACGGAAATCCCATGTCATGAGCGACGATGAAAAGAAACTCACGGCGTATCATGAGGGCGGCCATACCCTTGTGGGAATGATGCTCAAGCATGCCGATCCCGTCCACAAGGTTACGATTATTCCCCGGGGCAGGGCGGGAGGCTATACTCTCATGTTGCCAAAGGAAGACCGCTCCTATGCCACGCGCTCGGAACTCATGGATCGCCTGAAAGTCGCCATGGGCGGCAGGGTGGCAGAGGAAGTGGTGCTGCAGGAAATCAGCACGGGTGCCTCCCAGGATATCCAGCAGGCCTCGCGGATTGTCCGCAGCATGGTCATGCAGTACGGTATGAGTGATGTTCTCGGGCCCATTGCTTACGGCGAAGGCCAGGATCACCAGGTGTTCCTCGGCAGGGATTTCAACCACCAGCGCAATTATTCCGAGGAGGTTGCCTGTGAGATTGACAAGGAAGTCCGCAGGTACATGGAAGAAGCCTATGAGGAATGCCGCAAGATCATCACGGAGAACCGCGACAAGCTGGAGCTCATCGCCCAGGCACTCATGGAGCGTGAGACTTTGAGCGCAAAAGAACTGGAGGAACTTCTCGCCACGGGCAGGATTGCCGCGCCTGTCATCAGAAAGGACGATGATGTGCCGCCTCCCAAGGGGGATGACGGGAAACCGGCGATTCCACATCAGGAGGAAGGCCCGAGGGACGGGGATCCGGCATACATTGGGCCGACAATTGCGGAGCCTGTGAAGGTCGATGTCGAAGCTGTTCCCGTGGAGGAAAAAGAAAAGATTCCCGCAGGGGAATCCGAGCCGAAATTCAATGTGACACATTATGATAAATGATGTACGGGGCTGCCGATAAGGCAGCCCCGTTTTGTGCGGAAATGTATAGGAATATATCTTTTACAGGGTAACTTTTTCGAAATCGGAGGCGGGATGCTTGCAGATGGGGCAGATGAAATCTGCCGGAAGCTCCTCTCCCTCGTATTCATAGCCGCAGATTTTGCAGCGCCAGACGGTTTTGCCGGAGGGTGCCTTGGGTGCCTGCGGTTTTGGCTTGATGTGCTGCTGGTAGTAGGTATAGGTGGCGGAGGGAATCTCGTTCAGGGTTTCCAGATCCACCACCTTCGCAAGGAAGATGGTATGGGTTCCCACGTCGATTTTCTGGGTGACATCTGCGGAGAGGAAGGAATTTGTTCCCTGGGTGACGGCCAGGGTCCCGTTCGCTGTCCTCTGCACCGCATCGAAGCCTGCAAACTTGTCCACGGTCTTCCCGCTCTGGAACCCGAAGCGCTTGAAGAGGTCAAAATCCGCCTTCTCGCTGAGAATGGAAGCGGTGAAATGTCCCGTTGCGGCAATCATGTCATGGGTGTGGTTCATCTTGTTGACGGCAATCGTGACCTGGAGCGGGTCCGATGTCACCTGTGTCACCGTGTTGATGATGCACCCGTTGTCCTTGCCGTCCTGGTTTGCCGTCAGTACATACAGTCCATAGGAAATGTTGAACATTGCTTTTGTGTCCATGGGAAA
>JAFSWY010000159.1 GCA_017444295.1 Selenomonadaceae bacterium
CAGGTCTGGCGGGTCTTTTTCCGCCTGACTGCGTCAGCAAAAACTTGACGTAGCTCTGCTACGACTGCATTTTTGCTTCCTTGTCAGGCGAAAAAATCCCTCGCCAGCCCTACTACGGCTTAGATGCTAAACAGGTTCTAAAATCTGTCGCACGATTTCCATGCCTTCCTTCTCCATTTCATTTCGCATGTGGGAATCTAAGGGCTAAAGCCCCAAGATTTCCATCATCACGTGCCAAGATGCCGTAGGAAAACCGCACATCCTCCGTCACCTCGCGCCCAAACCATCCGGGAGGCTCGAAGAGAGCGGCTTCCCCAATATTGTTAAATTCGACCTCGGCATAGCTGAATCCTGCCAAATGTCCCTCGTGGACATGAATTTCTGCTTCCAGCCCATCGGCAAGGGGCATACGGTAACGGTGCTTCTCTATCATGATTCTGAAATTTTGTTCGGTGGTAACTTGACAGCATATCAACGACATGATACCACGGATGCATGTATTTTCGGGCTGGCCGGTAGGCCCAGGTCCACCGTGGGCGGGGAAGTTCCCCGCCTTTTTCATTTATTTGGGAGGCACTATGAAAGAACTCAGCATTTTCATTGATGAGTCTGGTGATTTTGGTTCATATGAGCCGATTCCGGAAGAAGCGGATCCTTATCTCCTTCCCTATGAGGGGGAGTGGATCCCGCCCCTGGGCATATCGGGGAAATCCTGGCATCCTCCCTATGGCGGCGCGGTATCATCGGATTTAATCAACTGACGATCCCCACGCAGCAGGTGCTTTCTCTTTGCAAGACGCTATCCACATCCCCTTCCGTCTTCATGGTGCTGCTTTTGCATGAGGCCTTCGGGCGTGTTTTCCCGGAGGCAAAGTAACGTGCCTTTGTGGTGAATCTTCCCATTGATTACAGAAAAGTTCTGGGGGTTTCGGGAACCTTGAAAAACGCATCGTTCCCCTTTTTCTTCGATGTCAATGGAGAGGAATGGCAGGAACTGGATTTTGGAGGGAAGGCAAGGGCAATCAGGGAGCGCATCCGGCAGCATAGGGATGTGCGCTATGCCCGGGGCTGGCTCAGGTTCCAGAATGATTTCAGGATGACAGTGAACCGGCTGGCAGAGGCTTTCAGGTCAGGGTATACACAGGGGAGAGGATGCAGGACAAGATTGAGGCCGCCGGGACTGATTCGCCAAGCGGTGGAAACCGTGCTTTCCGATCCGGGTTACCGAAAGCGGGCCTTGCAACTGGGAAACCGGATGCGCGGCGGCCAGGGTGCCCAAGGGGCTGTGGACTGGATAAAAGGACGGATGATGAAAAGCCGCTCTCCGTATTTGGGCGCTTCAAGCAGGAATCCCAATATCCACGGCGAATAAGAACATGGGAGGGAAATGATGATGAGATAGATTAGCCGTGATGATTGGATTGATTAAAAAAGCTGTCGTATGACTGCGAAGCAGGCATATCTTCGATTCACAGGTATTTCAAATCTTATACCGAAGATGAGTATGAAAGGAGCAGAACCATGATGTTCACAAAAAATTTTATGTGGAGTATTTTCCTTGCCGCAACGCTTATGTTGATGGGCGGTTGCAGCTACAGTTTCAGCCATAGCACGGAAACATCGGCCGGTATTGGCGAGGACGGCAAAATTGACGCAAGTGCATCAACCTCTGTTTACACAGAACGTGTGGAAAACGGCAAGACGGTCAACAATCAGGTGACGGCATCCGTGGGACGCAGAGATGAATCCGCCGCAGACCCAAAGGCCTCGGCCCGCTCAGGCGAAGGCATCTCTTACACCGTTGAGGATGCAGATCTGCGGAAGGGTGAGGTCGAAATTGTCGGGGTTTTCGCGAATGGCGGTTCCCAATCGATCAAGATTGACAAAGTATATATATCCTTCGTGTTCTATGATGAGAAAGGGAAAAAAATCTGGGAGGATGAGACTGTCATCGAGAATCTTAACCTTGTTGTCAAGCCCGGGACAAAGACACCGGCGACTTTCGTCGTCACGAATCCAAAAGCCCCGTCCTTCAATGGTTCGTTCGACATGAAATACCAGATAGAATATTATTCGTAAGGAACGGGCAATCAATAAATTTTAAAGGACGCAGGACAAATCTTCATAGGCCAGGCGAAGGAAGGAGGTGTTTGAGGTCGTCAGCGCACACCGTATCCTGCCAAACGAAAGAGAGGAGACGAGCTTATGTTAGTGAACACCGTGATCAAAGACCGTATCGCCTACGTGAAGATGCAGAACGGCAAGCATTTCAACTGTCTGAGCGAGGAGATGTGCCAAGAGCTGATGGAAGCCATCCGGGACAGCTACGACAAGGAATGTGTGGGCATTGTGCTGCAGGCCGAGGTCAACCGCCATGTCTGGAGCGCGGGGCATGACATCAAGGAACTGCCCCAGGACGGCAATGACCCGTTGGCATTTTATGTGCCGATGGAGCAGCTCTTGAGGGTCGTGCAGGATACGCCCATCCCCGTCATCGCCTGTGTGGATGGCACTGTCTGGGGCGGGGCCTGTGACCTCTGCTTGTCCTGCGATATGATTGTCAGCTCCAAGGAAGCAACCTTTGCCATCACTCCCGCAAAAATCGGCATTCCGTACAATGCATCGGGCATCCTGCACTTCATCAATCAGTTGGGCATGAACAAGGCAAGGGAAATGTTTTTCCTGGGCATGCCCATTACGGCGGAGGATGCCCTGAACGTGGGACTGATCAACCGTGTGGCAGAGGACAGCGCTTCGCTGGAAAACATGTTGGAGGAACAATTCCTGGCACCGTTGCGGCGCAACAGCATTCTTTCCATCAGCGCCATCAAGCGGCAGTTCCGCATCCTTTCCAGAGCTTCCACGGTCATCAGCGCCGAGAGCTTCGAGCGCATCAATGCCTATCGCAACATCGTCTACCGCGGGGATGATTACAGGGAAGGCATCCGCGCATTCCTCGAAAAACGTGCGCCGAAGTACAAGGGCAAGGCGGCGGATTTGGACCAGATAAAAAAGGCAGTTTTTGACCCTGATATGCAGTAGCGGAAACAGCACGCAGGCAAAGGTTTTTGAATAAAGGACGGCACACAAGAGCTGTACCGTATAGCCAGTCCCAAAGATTTGTTATCGCGCACGAATACAACCATTGGAGCCATTGTCACAAACGGCAAGTTTGACAGGGCAGAACTTACCCGCATAGCGGCACAGGCCAGGAACGCTTATGCCCGCTCCATAAATCCAGTGGGTACACTTGCTGATGGCGATACCATCTACGCATCTTCTTGCGGAGAACTGGTGGATGCAGATGTCAATATGGCAGGGACGCTGGCGGCTGAAGTCATGGCCAAGGCCATCGAAAATGCTATTATTTCGTCTAGAATGGATGATGCTGAGTATCTGTCCAATTGCTTGATTTTGCCGGAAAAGCAGGAATAGACAGCATTGCAAGTATGTTGATTCGTTTCCGGGAGTGGAGTAGACTTTATGCTTTTATGGACGATTCAGCCCGAGGAAGCGTGGCGCATACTGCGCCGAGACGGAGTGTATCGCTGCAATCCAGATAAAGCTACGCATCTTAACGAAGATATTGATTTCAGTAGCGCATATGATTGGATGGCAGCTCAAATGAAAAAGCATATCGGAAAACGACCGGAGGGTGTTACTTATCCGATTTGGGCATGGCATACATATAAGTGGAATCATAAAAAGCCAGATTTACGCACCAACTGGTTCAGAGGAAGGTACGGGATTGGTGCGGCGTATTCGGGGAACTCTACGGCAGTGCCAACGAAACCCGCTATGTCAATGACGTGGTGGGCGTTATGAAATGGCTGGGCGGAGGAGATCTTCCCAAGACCATCGTGGATTCCTACTTCAATCC
>JAFSWY010000160.1 GCA_017444295.1 Selenomonadaceae bacterium
CCAATACGCCTGTCTGGTTTTCGACAAATACGGACAATACATGTTTCATGCTCTCGTTGCTCCTCCTTCTGGGAAAACCATCTCTCCCAAGGGCAGCACTTCACCCCTTTGCGCATCCGGATCTGCAAACCCCAACACGCACCGAAGATTATATCATGTATCCGCCCATGCTTGCAATACAGAAGTTGCAAGCATGCTTCCATTTTACTCTCATGAATTCATTTGTCAATATTTTCTCGTAAATCCAAGAAAATGATATGCTCTCCCTATGAGGGACAGTGGAAAATAAAACTGTCATAAATCAAATTGCGGCATCTTCCGTTCTCATGCTATGATGGAAGCATAAAACCGCAAGGAGGTCTCTGACAGAATGGAACAACAGGCGATGGCGCACGAGGAAATCCTGGAGCAGATCACCGTGCCCCTGATGAAGTGGTATCATGCCCATGCGCGCGTGCTCCCGTGGCGTGAGCAGCCCACCCCCTACCGCGTCTGGCTTTCGGAAATCATGCTGCAACAGACGCGCGTGGCTGCCGTCATGCCTTATTTTGAACGCTTCCTTGAAACGCTTCCCTCCATCTCCGCGCTTGCAGATGCCGATGAGGAAACTCTCCTGAAACTCTGGCAAGGGCTCGGTTACTACAACCGCGCCAGAAATCTTCAAAAAACCGCCCGAATCGTCATGGAAAAATACAACGGGATGCTGCCTGAGGATTTCGACGCATTGCTCTCACTGCCCGGCATCGGAAGATACACCGCAGCCGCCATCAGCTCCATTGCATACGGTCATTGTCACCCTGCCGTGGACGGCAATGTGCTGCGCGTCACCGCCAGACTCCTGTGCTATGGGGAAGATATTTTGAAAGACCGCACCAAGCGCACCGTGGAAGATGCCCTTCGGCGGATTTATCCCCGCGACGGGGCAGGCACCATGAACCAGTCCCTGATGGAGCTCGGCGCGACGGTCTGCCTCCCCCACGGCGCACCGCTCTGCGGGGAGTGTCCGTTGCAGTCGCTCTGCCTTGCAAAAAAAGAGCATCGCATCGGGGATTATCCGCAAAAGGCAAAGGCAAAGCAACGCCGCATCGAATATCTCACGGTCCTGTGCCTGGAGCAGAACGGCTGCTTCGCCATCCACAAGCGGCCCGCGAAAGGACTGCTCGCAGGTCTTTGGGAGCTTCCGCATCTGGAAGGCTGGCCGGAAAAACAGGAGCTTCGCCACACGTTGCAACAGCTTGGGCTTGCTCCGCTCGCCATGAAAGCCCTGCCGGATGCGGTCCACATTTTTTCCCATGTGGAATGGCACATGAGAGGCTGGCATGTGCGTCTTGCGGATGCGTCCCATGTCGCGGAGCCGTCCGCTGCACTCTCCCCCCTGCTCCGTGAACTCGTTTGGGAAACATCCTCCGGACTCGCCCAGAATTACAGCATTCCCGCCGCATTCCAATACTTTTTGCCCTGACTGGATAAGAACGTCAAATGAGCGATAGCTCGCCTTATTAACTACTCTGGAAATATGTTTATAGAGGTCAAAATAACATTTTATTCGAATCCAGAAGAAAGGGGTATCGCCTGCTGGCATACTGGGTGCCGCGGTCGCTGTGGAAAATCAAGCCCTGATCCGGCGCCTGACGGCGGAAAGCACGCTGCATCGCCTGGCAGACAAGAGCTGCATCTATGCGGGAAGAGCAGGCGTGGCCGACCACCTTCCTCGTACTGGAAAAGGCTGTCAAGCCCCATGGCAGGTTAGTTCTGATGCGTCCGGGCCAATGCGCGGAGGAGCTCGGCATGGTTTCTGTCGCGCTTGCCGGGCTTCCTGTTCCTGTATGCGTAGTAGGCGCTCCTGGATGCGCCTATGGGATTCGTTTCCATCTCGCAGGAACACTTTCGCTTTATTGTGTCAATTCACACAGCAA
The DNA here is from genome assembly GCA_017444295.1 of Selenomonadaceae bacterium. Classification (GTDB taxonomy): domain Bacteria; phylum Bacillota; class Negativicutes; order Selenomonadales; family Selenomonadaceae; genus UBA3796. Next base: position 1,917 of record JAFSWY010000160.1, read on the forward strand.
TCACCATATCCCTAAAATCATCGAAGTCATAGGCATCCTGCATGTGAACAATCATGGCACGATACATCACCTTAAGCTCAACAGTCGCGCCAAATGTCCTTCTCTGCAATGCCCATGCCCATAATCGTCCCCCTTATTTCCCGTGCCTTTTCCTTATCTTTGACGGCAATCACCACTTGCTCGAAGCCTCCCTGCCGCAAGCGCTCCACCGGCTCTACCGGCAGCCCATGTCCTTGCATGGACTCAGCCTGCCTGTCCACCCAGCAGACAACCTCTTTCCCCTGCTCCA
>JAFSWY010000161.1 GCA_017444295.1 Selenomonadaceae bacterium
CTGAAAGGCGCGGATTTCACCGGGCTGTCCCCTGTGAGTGCGGCGGTAGGCCGATTGGTATCGTCATCGGAATATATGGACAAAAAGACGGTGGATGAATGGTGCAGAAAGCAGGGGATAGACGCTCCTTCCCTGTTCCAGGCGGCCTTTGCCCTGACCATGGGCAGGCTCGCCCGCACGGAAGAGCCTGCCTATCTCACCAGCTACCTGAACCGTGCCACGCGCCAAAGAATGAAAGCCCAGGGCATGCTGGTCAACCAGGTCGCCATCAAAGCGAATCTGTCCCGGGAGCTTGCGGCCCTCGACTTCATCCGGGAGATGGGAGAAACCTCTGCCCGGGCATACGCCATGGGGCGTTATCCTTTCGTCCATTTCAGCAATGATCTTGGCGTGAAGCCCCGTGTCTCCTTTAATTTCCGCCCGGTCAAGCAGGTCCTGAATCTTGGTGACAGGAAGTATTCCGCTATGGCGATTCCAAGGCCCACGGGACAAATGGACATGAATCTCGACATCAACCTGGCGGGCTCGGATTATGAAATCTGTGCCACTTCCTCCGATGCCGTCAATTCTGAGGAAACGGTGAAGGGATTTACCAAGGCCGTGAAAACCGTCCTCCTGCAAATCCTCGATAACCCCGCTGTTTCCCTGCAGGAGATTTCTCTGACGGGAGAAGAGGAAAAACGGGAAATTCTTGCCCTGTCCCGGGGGGAGACGCTGGAATACAATAAAACCGAAACATGGCTGGATCTGTTCCTGCACCATGTGAAGAAGGATTCCGGGAAAATCGCAGTCGTAGACAGCAAGGGTTCCTTTACCTACGGGGAACTGGATCAAGCCTCTGACAGCATCGCGGCCTGGCTTTTGGAAAAAGGCGTAAGGTCGGGGAGCTTTGTTGCCCTCCAAATGGGCCGGGTGAAGGAATTTCTTGCCGCTGTCATCGCCGTGCATAAGGTGGGTGCAGCCTACGTCCCCATTGACACGGAATATCCGGAGGAGCGCATCCACTACATGCTGGAGGACTCGGAGGCTCATGTGGTGCTCACGGAGGAAACCATCCGGGAAGCCATGACGAAATTCCCGGATGCTGCTCCCATGAATCGCGCCGTGCCAGAAGGCCGCGCCTACATGATCTATACCTCCGGCTCCACAGGGAAGCCCAAGGGCGTGGTCATCGGACACAGGGCGATGCTGAATTTTATCCATTTCATCCGGAAGCGCTGGCATCTGACGGAGAAGAGCCGGATTGCCTGTCATTCCACTTTCTCCTTCGACGCTTCTGTGGAGGATCTTTACCCTGCGCTGACGGTAGGGGGATGTGTATGCATCGTTCCCGAAGAGGCGCGGCGGGACATTGTCGAGATGAAGGCTTTTCTCAAGGAGCACGGCATCAACGGAGGTTCCTATTCGACCCAGTTCGGGCAGCTCTTAGCCTCCGGCAGCGAGATGATGGATCTTGATTACATGTGCGTCGGCGGTGAGGCCATGACGCGTACCCTCAATGTGCGCGGTCCCGTTTATAACGCCTACGGCCCCACGGAATTCACCGTGGATGCCACCTATTTTGAGCTGGAAAAGGGGAAGGACTATGCTTCCATCCCCATCGGCCGACCCGTATCCGATGCCTGGGCCTTTGTCTGCGATACTTATGGGCATCTTCTGCCTCAGGGAATGACGGGAGAACTGTGCCTTGCGGGCAGCCAGCTCGCCGAAGGGTATTGGAAGCAGCCGGAACTTACGGCCAAGAGCTTTGTGGATTGTTCCTTCCTGCCGGGGCAGAAGATGTACCGCACGGGAGATCTGGCC
>JAFSWY010000162.1 GCA_017444295.1 Selenomonadaceae bacterium
AATTTTCACCTTGCCAGAAGGTATCTTGAAAAGACCTTAGAAAGCACAGTTCTCGGTAGGACCAGTCTGTTATACGCGGATTGGATACCAGCAGGGTAATGGTTTCGCCGTTAGCTCTACTATCTAAAATCGTGAATCATATTTCTATGTCAACATAGGTTTATCGTAGGTAGCTGAACCTCGATGTTCCCAGGGTCTCTTCGAGATGCCTTCTGGCACACTCCTTTTTGTCTTATTTGTCAGGCAATCCTATCTGTCATCATCCCCCATACAAAGCAGGCCAGTTCTCTGGCGACAGCAGCAACAGCAACGTTGTGCTTCTTGTTGCTCTTCAGCACGAGCTTGTAGAATTTGCGGCGCAGGCGCTCGTTGGCCTTGTCAGCATATGCTATTACCTCAGGAGCATTTCCATACTGACGAGCTTTAAGCTGCTTGGATTTATACCCCACCTGGCCACGGCTGTAGCATTGAGCAGATTCCATCAGCAGTCGCCTGAGGTGTGTATTGCCGGCTTTGGTTATTCCCAAACGGTTCACGTCAGTACTGCTAGAATGCTCTCCGGGGACTAATCCAAGGAACGCAGCGTACTGCTCTGCCCTGGCAAACCGATTGAAATCTCCAGTTTCTACTATGAGCGCCAAGGCCGTATGAGTGCGTACCCCAATGAAGCAGGATAACTTCCCTACCTTCTCAGCATAATTTGGGCCAGCTGCTAACTCAGCGATACGGGCATCCATGCGTTCAATCTTGTCGGTGAGCTCCTGGAATGTAAGCAGGTACTCGTTCATGATTTCGCGCAGCATACCGTCCATGGCAACAGATTTCAACCATCCCAAATGCCTCTGTGTCCAGTAATTCTTGCCTCCCGCAAATCTGAGGTCATGGAGCTTGCAGAATGCCAGGATCCGCTGCTTCATGTGCTTCAACTCATCTTTATGTGCGTCACGCATACGGATATATTCCTTGACATCGGAATCTTCCTTGGTCGGAATATGAACCGCGCTGTATGTGTTGTGAGCGAGGCAGCGAGCAATCTTCATTGCATCCCGCTTGTCCGTCTTGATCTCGCCTTTACGGGACGGCATCGTCGATGGTGCAAGGATAGTGCAGTTGACATTATGACTGGTGAGCTGATGATAAAGGGTAAAGCCGAGGCAGCCAGCTTCGTAACCGCAGCGGAATTCACACGGGCCTCCGTAATTTTCCTGGACTCTCTCCAGATATTTCAGCACATTTCTGTAGTCCGGCTCCACTTGGACGGTTGCAAAGTCTTGATCATTCTCAAAGGTGTAGCAAGAAAGAGTGTAGTTGCTGGAATGGACATCCATTCCGACATAGATTATACTGTTCATAGGTGACCCTCCATTTGTATGCGGTAAATCCTGTGAATTTTGGCTACACCTATATTTTACAGGTAAATCCACGGTTTGCAATTGGGGGGTCACTACATATTATCTAACTCATCATGTGTGCCGGTTCTGGAGAGCGTCAGTATGAGTTTATCATTGGCAACTTGATAGATCAGTAGCCAGTCAGGAGCAATATGACATTCGCGGAAGTCTCTTTTGTCACCCTTCAGCTGGTGATCGTGATGCTTTTCATCCAATGGTTTCTCTGCTGCCAAAGTGTTGATGACATCGTTGATTAAAGCAATGTTCAGCCCGCGCTTTTGGATGCGTTTCATGTCTTTTTTGAATCTGGACGATGGGTGTATCTCAAGCATTGAGTATATCCTCCATCATCTCCTCGGCAGTGCGATATCCCTTGGAGGGGGTGGAGCCGGAGGCTATGCCTCTTGATTCTTCCATGGCGGCCAGGGTTTCAGCATTGAAGTTTGCGCACTCCACATCGGCAGGGATGTGGCCATACCGAACGATGGATTGCAGGTACATGGATATGGCAGTAGAGGGGGACACTCCGAGATGGTCAAGGACAGCAACAGCTTCCGCTTTCAGTTGAGAATTGATAGGGACAGTCAAAGTGGCATCCATTTATATCATCCTCCGTATTGACAAAGAATTTTCTTGCATTTATTGTAGCATATATGGTGGTAATGTCAATAAAAGCCCCGTTCGGGGCAGGGCAAGGGAGCCAGAGGGAAAGGGAAATATCCTTTTCTTTGGTGATGGAGCGAATCTTTTCAACATGCCCTAAGGAAGAAATCCAAATAAAAGAAATCGGAATGGAGGTTTTCATGAAAACAGTATGTTCCCCCTGGGGGATCGTATCCTATGAGTTCCCGAACCAGGGGCTCATGGATATCAGAGGTGGTTTTGACGATATTGTGCTGGATGTGGGGGGAATCGTGGGATACCATGCCTACCACAACCTGCACTGGAGGAAGAAGCGGGGGGACAGGTCCTACCGGCAATGGGCCATGGATCATCCGACGGAGGTCTATGATATCCTGGATCCCTTCCTTGCCATCTTCAAGCGGCATGGGTTCGGTCTCCCTGTGGCCTGTGCCAATTTCCTGCCGCCGATGCTGGGGCAGGAGGAGGACAGGGATGATTTTTTTGCGCCCATGTGCAGATTGCTGCAGGAGTGCGTGAAGGCGGTGGGCAGGGCAGGCTGCAAGTTCCTCATCCTGCGGCCTTTGGCGGTTGGCATCGGCGACAGGGACAAGTGGGAGGCGAACCGGGAGTGTTATCTGTCTCTCGTTGATGTTGCCAAGGAGTATGGCGTGACGGTTCTTCTGGAAAGCCAGTACCGTATCCACAACGGCAGCTTTGTGCGGGGGCTCTGTGCCCATCCACAGGAGGTGGTCCGGTGGGTGGACGAGCTGAACCGTGCGGCGGGGTTCGAGTGCTTCGGCTTCCACATGGACATCGGCGTCTGTAGCCTTTTGGGACAGAACATGCACGATGTCGCAGCCATTCTCGGCGCTCGCATCAAGGCGGTGACCGTCCGTGACTGCGACGGCACGGGGGACTCGGCTATGCTGCCCTTCACGGCGGTGTCCGGGGGAAAACCCCGCACGGACTGGCTGAACCTTGTCCGGGGGCTCCGGAAGGTCTCGTTTGACGGGCTCCTCATCATGAACTTCGCCAGCACGGCTGCAATCATGTCGCCGCTTTTGAAGCCCGCGCTCCTGAAGTTCGCCCGGGGGATTGCCGACCATATTGCCTGGCAGGTGGGCATGGAGAATCTCCTGAAGCGGTACGGGAAACGGGTGCTCTTCGGGGCGGGCAACATGTGCCGCGCCTACATGAAGTGCTACGGGGAGAAATATCCCCCGCTGTTCACCTGCGACAATGACAGGGCGAAGTGGGGGACGGAGTTCTGCGGGCTTTCGGTGAAGGATCCGAGGGAACTCAAGGATCTGCCGGAGGACTGCGCCATCCTGATCTGCAACGTCTATTACCGGGAAATCGGGCAGCAGCTCAAGGATATGGGGATCAAGAATCCCATCGGGTTCTTC
>JAFSWY010000163.1 GCA_017444295.1 Selenomonadaceae bacterium
ATGACCAAGTGGTTCGGTACGCCGAAAGTAAAAATCCGTGTCAAGGGCAGTGCCTACAATCCGCTGGAAAATGACGAAGATGACCCCGATCCTCTGTTTTTGCCGGAAATCATGCAAAATTTGCTGATCTATGATTCGGCGGGAACGGTCTATCGTTATGAGAATGGCTATTTTTATTTGTAAGTTGCATATTGTTCACCTAATATTACCTTTGATTATGCTAGATTCGATGTGCTGGTGGGTTTTTCCTGCTAATTCTTTGCTTTTCTGGGCGTTCCCCTTCGGGTCGGGTTTTCGTGAATGAAGCCAGCGGGGCTGTCTCCACCCTTCGGGCTTCAATCCCTAACGCGGGGTTCGGTGTTCGCCTCTTTGGCAGCGCACGGCAGGCCTTATAACGCCATTGTTCAAATTTTGCCAAAGGCAAAATCTTCCGATTAGCGTTTCAACGAGGCGGGAGATATATACTCCTTCGCCAATGAGGCTAAAAATCCTCCAACATTCGCAGTTAATCCCCCCGCTATGCAGGGTGGGACTTGTCCGCCACTCCTCGCTTCCCTCAAACAACACACAAGCGTTCTTGCAACAGATTGAGGCAACCAATCATAGAAAATGATGTAAAATATGTTTTATCTCCAATAAGGTGTCAATAAGGTGTCAGTCACTCAAAAAGGCTTCACGGCAAAATACCGTGAAGCCTTGATTTTCCTATGGTGCGCTCGGCGGGAGTCGAACCCACGCTTTCAGCTCCGGAGGCTAACGTCCTATCCACTGGACTACGAGCGCCCTTACAAATGGATATTATACTATAGCCATCCCTTTCGGTCAAGGAAAATTAAATCATATTCTTGACATAGCTGTCATAAAGACTCTTGAGCTCCTCCATCTTGTTGTACATTTCCACCTGCAGCCCGGAAGCCGTGGCATAGTCTTCCTCGTTGAGGGCATTGGTGAGCAGGGTGAAGAGGGACTTCTCGTCGATGCTGTCCTTGGCCAGATAGATGCGGATGCTGTTGATCTTGTTCCAGTTGTAGGCATCCTGGTCCGTGACGAAATCGGCATCGATTTCCTTCAACTTGCGAACGATATCGCGGTTCTCCGGAATGATACGGCTGATGAGCTCCGTCTTCCAGCGAAGCAAGGCACCGGCCTTGAAGGCATCGATGATCTGGTCACGCAGGGCGCCGCTCGCCGTGATGACCGCCTTTTTCTCCGGATAGTTCACGAAGTTCTCCATGTTCTCCCAGACGGTGGCAGGAGGCGCGCCGAAGAGGCGGTCCCTCTCCGTGTCCGTGTAGTCCTCGAACACGTCCTCCTCGCTGCGGTATGCCCTGTCCTTCTCCAGATAGAAGCCTTCCTGTCCGGCTTCCTTGGAGAGTTCCTTGAGAAGTTCTTCCGTCGTATGGGAGACCGATGCCTTGACCCCATCGAGGACAGCGGAATAGATTGCCGCCAGCACGAGATAGGTATTCGTGTAAGGGTTGCAGGCACGAAGCTCAAAGCGGGTCGCGAAGGGATTGTTGATATCGCGGATGAGCCCCGCAAGGATGGTGCGGTTACGGGAAGGAATCTCCGGCGTATGCCCAAGGGATGTCACGATGCAGACAGGCGCCTCAAAACCTGGCTTCAAACGGTTCAGGGAATCATTGGTCGCAGAGACGAAGGGATTGATGACCTCATAGTTCTTCAAAAGGCCCATGATGGCACCGTAGCCGACAGCGCTCATGAAATCCTTCGTTGGCTCGTCCGGGGAGAAGAGGTTGTGCAGCTTGCCGTCCTTCGTCACTGCCGCCATGCCGATATGGGTATGCTCACCGTTCCCAGCCAAGCCGATCATGGGCTTTGCCTTGAAGCTGACCTCAAGTCCCATATTGCGGAAGACTTCGCGGACCACCGTGCGGACGAACATCTCGTTGTCTGCAGCCTGCACGGCATCGGCAAAGCGCCAGTCAATCTCGATCTGCTCGCACACATGGGTCATGCGGCCGCTCTCGTCGATCTGCGCCTTGAGGCCGCCTACCTCCTTGTGCCCCATCTCAACCTGCAGGCCATACTTATCCAGCTCGAGAACGCAGGTCTCCAAGGCGGTACGAACTGCGCCATGGGTGCGCTCCCAATACTGCTCCTGCATGACCTGGGAAGCGGACATCTCCTCGATATTTGCTTCCTCCAAGGGGGTCTTGACCCAAAATTCCAGCTCCGTGGCAGATGTGAACTGGATATCTTCCACCTCAGAGCCATCCACAGATCCGAGACCGGAAATCTTCGGATGGGAGTGGAAGGTTTCCAGAAGTTCCTTCTTCACATAACTCAGCGTATCCACAAGAACGGAACGGGAATCCACGCGCTTGCCCTCGTGAATGAGGAAGGACGGAATGCGGAGGGTGCCGACGGGCTTGCCGGTCTCCTCATCGTAATGCTCCATATTGTAATCCACGAACCAGTTGACCCCGGGATCGATGGGCATGTCCACCTTGGCATTGTTCAGCGTCGCAATGCCGGTGAGCACAACAGAGGACCCGTCCGTCTGGACAGCGCTCCCTGCATAGAAGTCATCGATGTCCTTGAGGAAAATGCGCATGGGAATCTTCTCATCCGTGTCATTTCCTGCCATGTCGATGCCGACAAGGGAAACAAACTTGATTTCCGGATGTTCCTTCAAGGTTTTTACGATATCCTCCTTGGATGAATTTGCGGGAATCACATACAACAGATCTGCCATCATTACCATCCTTTCTGAGGAACTGTTCATCTAATACTTATCTCGGATTAAAATTTTAAATCTTTTATAGGATTTCATCCGAGAACATCTCATACACTCTCCGTAAGAAATAAAATTCCTAACGGAGAGTAGTATAAAATTAATTTTTTACAGTTCCTAAACAAACAAAAAACCATACAATCCATCCTTGGAAAGACACTTCTGCTTTCCCAAAATGAATCATATGGCCACGCTGCCAATCAAATGCTTTTGTCTCGGCCGGAACCCCCAAAGAGCCATCCGTTTTGCCGATATCTAGATATTACCATATCAAAAAGCAAATGTCCAGCACTTTCTTGCAGATTTTGCATAAAATTGTCGTTTAAATTCATCATTCCTCTTCCGCCTGGGGATAGGAACCTCTCCTTGTACCGTTCCGCAAGGACGACACGACCCACCCCGCAAGGATGCCTGCAAGAGCAGGAAAGAACCAGCCCAGCATGATGCTGTAGAAGGGAATATACCGGTTCAGCACGGAATTCACCATGGAAAGATCCATGCCTGCGGCATTCAATCCATCCAGGATGCTGAATACCAAGGTGAAATCAATGGCATAGTGATAGACTTCCTTCCTCGCTCCGATGAACCCGTCAAAAAGCGACAGCACCACGAGAACGATGACAATCGGATAAATCGCCACAAGGAACGGCACGGAAAACCGGATCAGCGCCGTGAGCCCCACATTGGAAGCAACAAAGCTGAAGAAAGTGAAGGCAAGCACAATGCGCTGATAGGAAATCCTCTGCCCCAATGTCCTGCAGAAGAAATCCGAACAGCCGGAAGCCAGGCCGCAGCTCGTGGTCAGGCAGGCCAGACCAATGATGACCGCCAACAGGATATTTCCCGTCGACCCGAAGAAAATCCCCACGGCATCCGCCAAAAGCTGCCCCCCATTGTCGGAATGGCCCAAAAGAGACGCGCTCGTGGCACCGAGATGTGCCAGGGACACATAGACAATGCTCATGAGGGAAAGGGCAATCGCCCCTGCCAGAATGCACACCTTGCCAAGGGGCCTGCGCCCCTCCACGCCCCGCAGGCGCACGGAATTCACCACAAGGGTCCCAATGGCAATGGAGGCCAGAAGGTCCATGGTCAGGTAGCCATCCTGAAAGCCCTGGGCAAAGGGCGCCTCTGCATAGGTTCCCGTCGCCGCCAAAATATCTCCCAAGGGCGATGAAAAGGACTTTGCAAACAGCAGGGCCAGAAAAAGCAGAAGAACCGGTGTCAGGAGTTTTCCCACGCGGTCGATCAGCTTGCTGGGATTCATTGCCAGATAATAGGTCACAAGATAGAATGCCGCCGTATAGACAGCGCGTCCCACTGCCTCATCTTCTTCTGACAGGAAGGGAAGGATGCCGATCTCAAAAGAAACAGCCCCGGTGCGCGGCATGGCAAACAGTGGCCCGATGGTGAGATACAAGATGCTCAGCAGGCCAACGGCAAAATGGGGATGGATCTTCTCCGCAATGAATTCCTTGTATTGCCCTCCCTGCAGGGCAATCGCCACAATGCCCAGAAGTGGCAGGCCGACCCCCGTGAGCAGAAAACCGAGGATTGCCGGCAGCAGGCTCTCCCCTGCCGACTGCCCCAAGGCGGGCGGAAATATCAGGTTTCCGGCTCCAAAGAAGATGGAAAACATCATCAGACCGATCATGACCAGCTCGGATTTTTTCAAACACTTCATACAAACAAAGCTCCCTTTAGAACCTGTTTAGTATCACGACATAGCAGGTCTGACGGGTCTTTTTCCGCCTGCCTGTGGTCGGGGAATCTCTTCGCGTTCGCTCATTGATTCCCGCGAACATACCACTGGCATATTCGCCAGCAAAAACTTGACGTAGCTCTGCTACGACTGCATTTTTGCTTCCTTGTCAGACGAAAAAATCCCTCGCCAGCCCCACTACGGCTTAGATACTAAACAGGTTCTTACGATTTTTAAAGACAACCCGCTTTTACGGTGCCAAGCAAAGTATATCATGGACAGGAGCAACTTGCAAAAAAGGGTACCTCCCATACATGCGCTTTCTCCTGCGTTCAGTATAGCATACTATCTCTTCTGCCAGCGGCAGGCAAAATGCTCCACAAGGTCAATCACGCCGAAGAGCAAAAGCCCGATGAAGCTCAGGCACACGATGCCGGCATACATGTCAAGGTAGTTCACCCGCAACCATGCATCCATGATGAAATAGCCCATCCCGTACTGCGTCCCGAAGGTCTCCGTAAAGAACAGCACAGAAATCGCCGTCGCCATCGCAACGCGGACCGCCGTGATGAATTTCGGCAGGGAAGCGGGCCACAGGACTTCCGAAAACACCTGTGCGAAGGACGCGCCAAGGGAATACAAGGGGAAACAGGCTTCCTCCGGTATCGCCCGAATCCCGTCCCGCACAGCAATGACCACCTGAAACACGATGATGAGGAAAATCATGATGATCTTGGAGGTCTCCCCCACACCCGCCAAAAGCATGAAAATGGGAAGCAGGGCGATTTTCGGCACAGGGTAGGTAAGATAGACCAGGGGGGCCAGATAACGGTCCGCCTTCGGGAAATATCCCATGACCATCCCCAGGGGAAACCCAACCACGACAGCCAGCACCAGACCGGCAGCAATGCGCCAAAGGCTGAAGGCCGCATGGATGGCAATGGACTTCGCGAAGATAGCCGCGAGTTTTGCGGCCACAACCCAGGGCGACGGGATCATGGGCAGGGAAACGATGGCGGAAATCCCCCACCAGGCCAGGAAAATCGCCAGTGCTCCAGCCAGATAAGAGAGGAAGATGGAACGTTTCATGCATTCCCCCCCATTTCCTTGATGAGATTGCGAATCCTCCGGCCCATGGCGAAAAACTCCGGCTGCTGGCGCTTCCCGCTGCTGCCGAAGAGAGGATTCTCCAGCACCTGGGCAATCCGGCCCGGATTGGCCGACATCAGGACAATCTTCTGGCCGAGATACAGGGCCTCCTCCACATAATGGGTCACGAGCATGGTGGTGACGGCATGCTTCTGCCAGAGCCCCAGAAAGACTTCCTGCATGTCCTCCCTTGTGATGGCATCCAGTGCGGAAAAGGGCTCATCCATGAGAAGCACATCCGTCCGCAGAAGGAAGGAACGCGCCAGCCCCACACGCTGCTGCTGCCCGCCGCTCAATTCCCTGGGATAACGGTCCTCAAGCCCCTGGATCCCCAACTGCTCCATCATGACAGCCAGCCTTTCCATGGTATCCTCTTCCATCTCCTTGCGGATGCGGCAGCCGAGAAGAATATTCTCCTTTACGGTACGCCAGGGGAGCAGGCCGTAGTTCTGGGGGACAAACCCGATTTTCTGTTTCTTGGGGTTCACGGGATTCCCTCCGATGAGCACATCCCCTGCCGTCGGCTGCTGCAATCCTGCCACAACGCGAAGCAAGGTGGATTTCCCGCATCCCGAAGGGCCAATAACAGCACAGACCGTTCCCTCCGGAACGGTCAGGCTGATATTATCCAGTACCATGAATTGGCCCATATCATATGCAACGGAAAGTTTTCGTATGTCAATGGAAGATCTCATCATCCCGCATCACTTATGGAAGATGTCCATGACAATATCATCATAGCTGTAGGATTCGGAAACAAGGGATTTTGCATTCAGCCACTTGATGCACTCCGTCACATCGCTTTCCTTGGGAATGGCGGCCTCCTGGTACTTGGGAAGCTTCAATGCCTCCTTCGCTGCCGGAGGAAAGCCCCCCTTTTCCACAACCAGGCCGATATACTCCTCCCGGGGCGTCTCGTTGAGATACTTCACTGCCTTGTTATAGGCGCGGTACATGGCTTGCACGCTTTCCTTCTTGTCCGCCAACGCCTTCCCCGTGAACATGATGACACCGGGATTGATTCCCAGCTGCCCGGAGCTCGTCAGGAAATGGCAGCCGTTGTGGACGGCAATGCTTCCCATGGGCTCAGGCAGGGTTGCCGCGGCGAGGTTGCCGTTCTGGAGCATCTCAAGGCGCGTGGGAATCTGCGGAATGATGACCTTGTTGATGCTGTCCTCCGACATCCCCTCTTTCTCCAAAATCCGGTCGGTCACATACTCGATGATGGTATTGCGGGATACCGCCACATCCTTCCCTGCGTAATCCTTTACCGAGGTTCCCGTCTCTTCCTTGCCTGCAATCATCTGGTAGTCCCCGTTGCTGGCAGAGACGACCTTCACATCAAAGCCGCCGGACTTCGCAAAGGCCACGGCCAGCAGGTCGGAAACCGCGCCGTCAAGATTGCCGCTCTGCAGGGCAGAATCCCTGTCCATGGCACTCTTGAACTGCTGCAGGCTTACCTTGACCCCTTCCTCCTCAAAGTAGCCCTTTTCCCGGGCAACGAGGAACGGCAGGGAATCCGTATCAGGCATGAGTCCGATTTCCAGCGGCGGAAGCTCCCCCTTCTTCGCCTCATTCCCTCCGGTGCCGCAGCCTGCGGCCACTGCCAGAATCATCATGAGCATGCATGCCAAAAACTTTTTCAAAGAAATCCTCTCCTCTTCTTCGGGTCATGAGCCTTTACTATGAAATCTTAGCGAATCAAGTCCACAGGACGCAGATGAGCTTTAGATTTCGTGTAAGGGCGTAGTGCGAAACACTGTTTCGCACGGAGTTTACTGATTTCAGGCCTTCCGAGACATAATAAAGTATGGTATCGATGAGATCCTTGTTTTCCTCATAGGCCGCTTCGACTTTTGCCTTCATCTGGTCGGCTTCCCGCTTCATTTCGGCCACGGTCTCCAGCTTGGAATTCACCTCCTCCAGCATCTCCTGGGCATCTGCTATGGATTGGTCGATGCTGTCGGCATCGCTGACCGCCTGGGCCTGCCGCTGCTTGTTCTCCTGTATGGCCTCCTTGCGTTCCTTTTCCTTGCCGGTGATCTTGTCAAAGAAATGTCCCAAGGCAGAATCCGGGGCCTCTGCGGAAAGCTGGTCGTTCTTCTTTTTTGCCCGGTCAAAATCCTGTGCGATTTCCTGCCGCCGTTTCTCCAGGTCCTTCCGTTCCTGCTCCAGCTGCTTTCTCTTCTGAATCAGGCTGCTTTCCTCCGCCTCCAGCTGCTTCTGTTTCTGTTCCAATGCCAAAGCTTGCTGGATACGGGCTTTTTCCGCCTGTTCGGAACGCTCCATGGCATAGCCCGCCAGCAGGAAGCCGCAAAAAAGGGCGAACAAAAACACCGCAAGAATCAAAAAGGCATGCCTCTTCCTGAAATGCCTTGCGGGTGTCTTTTTTTCCCCTTCCAACGGCAGCCGCTCCAGTTCTCTCACGCTTCGGGACTGTTGGGGAAAAGGCGGCTGTATGATTTCCTCATCCTCAGAAACAGGGGGCAGGGACTGGGTATCCTCCAACCGCCGCTGCGCCTGTCCCGGATCTTCCTTTTGCATCTATTGTTCCCCAGCCTTTTCTTTCTTCTGTTCCACCACTGCTGCATGCTCTCTCTGCATCGTCTCGCAAAGCCGCTGCAAGGTCCAGAGGGTATTGAAGGGTGTCACCACCGCCTTGAATTTCACATGGGGGATCCCTGCCTGCTTCATGGATTCCAGGACCTCATCCAGACGTTTGCCCCGGATGTGATGGAAGATCAGGACCTCATGGGGAAAGGAAAAATTCACGTCCCTCTCCGAAGTTTCCTTGAATCCCTTCAAACCGAGCAGGAAGCCGACCTTTTGCCCATAAGAATCTTCCGGCAGGACACGGCTTTTGATATGCAGCTTCCCAAAAACCTGCTGCACAGCCTTCTGCTTCTCTGCATCCCTGAATTGATACAGCAATATCTGTTCTTCCCGTTTCATCTATGTCCCCCCGGCCGTATCAACGCGACAAGCCGCGCATCAAAAGATAAGTGATGAGCTCGTCCATGGACACGCCTTCCTCTTCCATCCGCTTCCCAAGATCCTCCTGAAGGGTTTTGGGCAGGTGCACCGAAAGGGTTCCGGTCTCCTGTTTCTCGGCCTTTGCATTCTTCTTGCGGGTTGCTTTTTCCTTTTTCTCCGGCTTTGCAGCATCCGCCATCGGCTGCTCCGCCGCCTTCTTCTTTGGTGTGCGCTTCTTCTTTTCCTGTTGCGGTTCCTCGGCCTCTGCTTTCTTCACCGTCTTGCTTCCCGGCTTTTTCTCCTGCTTCTCCTTTGCAGGCGCCTTTCCTTCCGGTGGATAGCAGAGAAACTCATCATAGGCATTCCGAAGGGTCTCGCTTGCCTGTTTCGTGCCAACGCCGATGATATAGGAAGGCGTTTCCCCGGAATTCAGTGCCTCTGCAATCCTCACGAAATCGGAATCCGTCGTGATAATGAAGAAACGCCGGACCCCTTCCGCATACAAGATCTTTGCGGATTCGAAAAGGGCATAGTCCAAGGAATTCTTTCCGTAAAAGGTCCGATCAATCTGGCGGAAAGTGAATCCTGGCCGACGAAGCAACTTCTCCCATCGTTTCTGGTCGGGACGCGCATCCCAATCCGAAATCACGATGGTGCGGCAAGGCTGGTATCGGCGCGCCTTGCCCAGAGTATAGTCCAACATCTCAAAGGGAGCATTCTCAATGTCATAAAGAATCCCCACCGTCTCATTGCTTGAATCCAATGTCATTTTTTATATAACCTCTTTTACCTTTCCTGACACAATCATATATCATTTGGCGAGCCTCCCATCCGCTTGGCGAGGAAACGGGCCTCCTGTTCCAGGGTCCTGGCCTGTTTGATCTTTGACTCCGCCTCACGGAGGGTTGCCGCCTTCTTGTCTTCCAGCCATGCGGCATAGCCCTCTGCATAGCCGATGTGCAGGTCGCAGATCCGCAAGCGCAGGCGCTGCAGGCTCTGTGCCTCATCCGGCACCGTCACGGCATCCAGTTCATCGCGGCGCACCTTCCAGTCCTTCGCCACGATATCCTCCATCAGCTTCTTGAGATCTTCCCGCGTCCCCTGTTTTCCAAGACTGCCCGCCGCCATGATTCTCTGAAAATCGAAATCTGCATCCCGCATGGACTTGTCATGCTTCGCCATGATGTCTGCGGTTTCCTCAAGATATTTTGTGAGCTCTGCTTTTCTCGCCTCTCCAACGAACACCACAAAATCACGGAAATTCCGGATGCCGGTCACGCGCCATGTTCCATCCTTCCCTTGGGAGAGCAGGACCTCCAGGATGAAATCGGCATCCGCTTCCGACTGGAACACCCTCACATCTGCAACCGCTTCTTCCGTTCCTTCTTCCTTCACGATGCCTTCTGGCCCACGAAGGGAGGCATCCTTGAGACCGGATTTCAACAATGCCTGATGGAAATCCATGGAATTTTCCGGCAATCCATCTTCTGTTCCAAGCCCGTCCCAGCTTCCGGTCTCCACATACTGGTCAATCGCCGTCTTGAAGCTCGTGATCAACGGTGCCTTCATGACTTTAACGATATCCCCCACAGCGGCCTTCGTTTCCTGTGACATCGGCTGCCCCGCATCCATAAGGCCCAGAACCAGGTCATCATATGCGCCATCCAGGACAAGATCGATATCCACGTACTCATGGAACTTTGCCTTGTCATGCCTCTCCATGGCTTTCTGTACCATCTGCATGGAATACTCCGGTGTCTTGGTATACACGGCCACATACCAATAAATCCCACCGATTCCCAGAAGAAGCAGCACTCCGAGAACAAACAATAATTTCAGTTTCAACTGCCTGCCCATAATCTCAGCTCCCATGTCTATTCGAAAACACCAAAGAATGCTTGCCTTTTTTACATATTTCTTGATGAAAGCAGCAAATCCTGCCTTGACTGCCGCATTTTCTTCGCAACCGAAAGAATCTTCCCAACCCGGGTGGTTTTTGCTAAACTATAAACTGTAAAAAATTTCGTGGGAGGCAGAACCATATGCGGGTCATTGGCATCATCGCCGAATACAATCCCTTTCACAAAGGGCACGCCTATATGCTCGAAGAGGTGCGGCGCAAATTTCCCGATGCCGCAATTCTCGCTATCATGAGCGGAAGTTTCACCCAGCGAGGCGAGGCCGCCATCCTCGACAAATGGCAGCGGGCACAAATGGCTGTGCAGGGCGGCTGCAATCTCGTGCTGGAGCTTCCCTTTGCCTTCGCCGTGCGCAGTGCCCAGGACTTCGCCCGTGGTGCCATCCTGCTCCTGGAAGGGCTTGGCATCGTCAATGGGATCGCCTTCGGCATGGAATTCGATGCCCCGAAAAAACTCCAAAAAGCTGCCCAGCTCATCGACACAGAAAGGATACAGAAAAAAATCCATGCCGCTGTCCGCGAAGGGAAATCCTATGCCGCAGCCCTGACTTCTGCCCTTTCGGAAAGCCTCGGCCTGGACGAGACCCTTCTAAAGCAGCCCAATACGATCCTCGCCATGGAGTATTTCCGCACCCTCCATCTCATAAAAAGCGGAATAACCGCCTTCCCCATAAAAAGACATGGAACGGGCTACCATGACACTTCCATGCAGGAGAGCATAGCCAGCGCTTCCGCCATCCGAAGGGAACTCCGAAAAACCACGCCCGACTGGACGGCACTGGCACGCGTCCTGCCCGAAACTTCCCACCAGTGCCTGAAGCAGCATATACCCCCTGCGGGAAGCGAGCTGCTGTATCGTCCATTTCTTGCAAGACTCTGGGCCATGAATCCCAGACAACTCCAGGAAATCCATGGCATCAACGAGGGATTGGAAAACCGGTTGCTTGCATCCATCCAAAGGACTCATTCCCTCGAAGAACTCATTCAGGAAACCGCAAGCAAACGATATCCCAAAAGCCGGATCCAGCGTATCGTTCCCCACCTTCTCATCGGATTCAGTAAAGAACAATGCGCCGAGTCTGACCGTCTGGGTCCCCAATACGCAAGGGTGCTGTCCTTCGATGACAAGGGCAGGGAACTCCTCTGTGGGATAAAAGCCAAGGGAACTCTCCCCCTCATCACCAAGACCAGCCATTTCCTCACGGGCAAGGAGATGCGCCTCCAGCCGGAGGTTCTCACGCCGTTGCAGAGGATGCTGCGCCTTGACTTTCTCGCCTCCGACCTCCGGGAATTATGCCGGCCACAGATTTCAAGGTTTGGAAAGGATTTCCTGAGCTCCCCCGTCTATGTCCCATTTTGACAATTCCGCCCAGGAAAGCTTCAAATGCAGTATACTTCCAACGCCTTTGCCACAGTTTCCACATGCAGGGGCAGTCTCGGCCCCAATTCCCCATCCAGATCGCTGAACACTTCCTCTGCGGCAGAGACCGTGAACTCCTCTGCCTGGATATGAAAAACGCCCTTCTTCGAGGTCACAGGATTTCCCGCAATGAGCTCTGCCGTTATTTTCATGAGCTCGGCCACACTGCACTTCTTCACAGCAAGGAAATCCAGTTTCCCATCGTCCACTTTGGCTTCGTCTGACACATTCTTCATGCTTGCCACCACCGGGCTGTTGGTGATAACGAACAGGAAGGCCTCCATTTTATGCTCCACGCCATCCGCAACAAGCGTCAGGGGCATCGCCCGAAACTTCGGGATTTCCCCCAGCCCTTTCAGGTAATAGGCCATCTTTCCCATGGCATTCTTGAGCCTTGCATCCACCTCATGGGCAATGGCAGTCATCATTCCGGCACTCGCCACATTGACGAAATACTCCTGCCCGACCCTGCCCAAATCCACCCGGCGAGTCTTTCCTGCTGCGATGCAATCAAAATAGGCTTCCAGGTCTTCATTGATCCGCAGATAAGACGCAAAGTCATTGGAAGTACCGCTGCCAATGATGGCAACGGGCAAATGGATACCAGCCTTCAGCAACAGATTGACCACTTCATGCAAGGTCCCATCGCCGCCGGCAACCAGAATCCCCTCTGCCTGCGCCTCGCGCACAAAGTTCACGAAAGCCTCTGCATTGTCCCTCTGTGTCCGATAAATGAGAAGCATGAAGCCGCGTTTCTGAAACGCCTCAAGGATCCAGTCCAATTTGTTCTTGAACGTTGCATGCCCCGACACGGGGTTATAGACGAGAACCAGCCGCTTCATCATCAACCCTCCCGAGACTTGAAGACACCGATCCGGCGCAAGCCGCGAATGAAAAATTTTCCGATCATCGGGATACGCTGCACATCCTCCTCACGGATGCCGCCGATGAGAACAAGGGTCACCAGATAGACGACACAGCCAACAAAGACCGCCCCAAAGGTGGAAAACGTTCCCATTGCCCACTGCGCCATGGTGAAATCGTAGAAAAACTTCACCGACAGAGCCATGACAGCAGCCGCCCCCACGGTTTTCAGGAGCTGGGGAATCTCAATGCGGTAACCGATGTACCGATAAATGAAGTAAAGATTGATGAACGCCGCCACGCCCATATCCGCCGCAGTCGCCCAGGCAGCCCCCATGATTCCAAGCCAGGGCTGGGCAGTCAAGGTCCAGTTCAATATGACCTTTGCCACCGCTGCCAAAACCATGTTCACCATGGGAATCTTCGTATGGCCCAGGCCTTGCAGAACGGCTGTCGATACCTGATGCAAGCCCAAAAGGACAATGCTCACGGCGGAAATCATCACGGCGGGACCGGCTCCCGGTGCGTTGTAGATCAAGGATGCAATGGGCGTCGCCAATACGAACACGATGACAAAGGCCGGAAAGCATACGAAATTGGATATGCGCACAGAAGAAGCCGTCTGGCTGTAAACCCTGTCCTTCTGCTTCAATGCCCGCGCCTCGGAAATCGCCGGCACAATGCTCATGGCCATGGATGCTGTAAGAATCGTGGCCAGGTTCACCAGGGGAACCGCCATGCCCGTAAGGTAGCCGAAAAGCTCCGTGGCCTGGTTGACGGAATAGCCTGCAACTTCCAGCCGCTGCGGCACGATCATGAGATCCAGATTGGAAACCACCGGCAGCATGATGCTGGCTGCCGACACGGGCAGCGATAACGCAAAGATGCGCTTGATGATCTGCCAAGTCGTCTCGTCTTTGGTCTCCGGTGCCGGCTCCAGCATATGACCATAGTCCCGTTCAATATCCCTGTCCAATCTGATATGGTAATAGACGAGCACGATAAGGCCTGTCACCGCACCTGCCAAAGCACCGAGGCTCGCGCCCGCCGAAGCATATTCCAGTCCCCAGGGCAGCAAAAGATTCGCCAGCACGATCATCGTGATGACGCGGAAAATCTGCTCCACGATCTGGGAAACCGCCGTGGGGGTCATGCGCTGCCAGCCCTGCAGGTAACCGCGGGAGCTTGCAAGGAATGTCACAAAGAACACGGTGGGGGCCAGTACTACCATGGACATATAGGCGCGGGGATCGCGGATGAAATGCCAGTCAATGAGCCATTGCGCGCCGAAATACGTCAAGAACGAAAACACCAGTCCCGTGACAAGCATCAATGCCATGGAGATACGAAAGACCCGCTTTGCACCATAGATGTCCTTGAGCGCCACCCGCTCTGCCGTGATAATGGAAATGGCGACCGGAACCCCTGCCTGGGAAACCGTCATTGCAAAAAAATAGATGGGGAAGGCCATCTGGTAAAGGCCGATTCCCTCACCGCCAAGGATACGGGAAACAAAAATCCAGTTGAGGGACCCGATGACCTTGACCACAAACCCAGCGACGGTGAGGATGAGCGTCCCCTTCAGGAACGACTCTCCCTTGCTGGCCTTCTTGTCCGAACCGTTTTGGCTGCTAATCGAAAACACCGTCCTAGCTTTACCGACTTCCTTTTGCAAAAAAGCCGCATTGCTTATATAATAAGATAAACCGAGTAATCAGCTACACATCAACGAATGCAATTATAACGCATTGTTCAAGTTTTGCCAAGGGCAAAACATTCAGATTTACGTTTCGACGGAAATTTTCCGTCATAACGCATTGTTCCGATTTTGCCAAGGGCAAAATATACCGATTAAAGTTTCCATCTCAAAGGAGTTCTCTATGGACATCAACCTCATCGGCTTCGATGTAACCTTGGGAAGCCAGAAGCCGGAAAACATCATCGACAGGAAAGCGGCCTGCCCCTTCTGTGATGTGGAGCATCTCACGGATATCATTGCCACCGAGGGCGATATCATCCTGCTCCGCAACAAGTACAACGTCATCGAGGGAGCTGACCAGTTCGTCATCATCGAGGGACACATCTGCCATACCGATATGCCGGATTACACAGCCGAACACATGCACCGCCTGATCCGCTTCAGCCTGCACCATTGGAAGCGCATGCTTTCCTCGGGAAAATATAAGGAAGTTCTTTTCTTTAAGAACTTCGGACCCTTGTCAGGGGGAACGATCCGCCATCCCCACATGCAGCTCATCGGCTTTTCAGACTTGAACTCCGAACTCCTCTTCTCCCCAAGGGAATTCGAGGGAATGGTCATCTGCCGACGGAACGGCGTCACCCTCAACGCCTCCACCTGCCCCCGCATTGGCTTTGGCGAGCTCAACATCATTCCCGGGGAGGGAGCCGACATCGACACCCTTGCCGACTTCCTGCAGATTTCCGTGGACTACATGATGCACCATTTCAACAAGCGCTGCAACAGCTACAACATCTTCTTCTACCACGATGGGGACCAGTTTTTTGCAAAAGTCATGCCCCGCTTTGCCACCTCGCCGCTCTTCATCGGCTACAACATCCACTTCCTGCCCAACAACCTGGAGCAGATCGTCCGGGACATGAAAAAGCTCTACTTCTGAAAAAAATGCCAATGCCTTGCGGAACACAGCAGGCATTGGCATCTTTTTTGGTTCCTCATGCTTCCTTCCGGTCAAAGGGAACATGGTTCAAGAGGAGCTTGGGGTTATTGTCCGTAATCCATCCCAGGGCCCACTCGTTGTTCACCAGCAAGACGGGATTCTGCTTCCGGTCATAGACAAACATGCCGCGATCTATGCCGCGGAGGCCGGAGGGAGCCACCTCGCTCCCATCCTCCCAGGCCAGCCACCGGGCCACCTCGAAGGGCTGCATCTGCAGGATGATATCCACATTGTACTCGTTCTTCAGACGGTACTCCAAGACCTCGAACTGCAAGGTCCCCACCGTGCCGACAATATAGGACTCGGTACCAGCACCGGCCTGCTGGAAGAGCTGGATTGCCCCCTCCTGGGTGAGCTGCTCGATTCCCTTGACAAACTGCTTGCGCTTCATGGTATCCTTTGCCTGCACCCGTGCGAACTTCTCCGGAGGGAACACCGGAAACTCCTCGAAGTCGAATTTGTGCCCCTCGTCGCAGATCGTGTCGCCGATGCCGAAGATGCCGGGATCAAAAAGCCCGACGATATCCCCGGGCCATGCCTCGTCGATGATCTGGCGGTCCTGTGCGAGAAATTGCTGGGGCTGGGCCAGCCGCACCACCTTGTCCGATTTATGATGATAAACATCCATATTGCGCTCGAATTTCCCGGAACAGATGCGGATAAAGGCGAGCCGGTCGCGATGTGCCGGATTCATGTTTGCCTGGATCTTGAACACAAAAGCAGAGAATTTCGTATCATTCGGCAGGATAAGCCCATCCGACGATTTTCTCGGTGCCGGAGGCGGCGCCAAACGTATATATTCCTCCAGGAAATTCTGCACGCCGAAATTCGTCATGGCAGAACCGAAGAACATGGGGGTAAGCTCACCGGCAGCCACCTTGTCCAGGTCAAAGTCTTCCCCCGCCTCATCCAGCAAGTCGATATCATCCAGAAGCGTCTCACAGGCTTCCTCCCCGATGCGCTGCTTCATGGCAGGATCGTCCAGGGCAAAGATCTCCGATGCCCGTTCCTCCTGCCCATGGGTGATATCCTCGGCAAAAAGCTCCACCCTGTCCTTCTGACGGTCGTAGACGCCCATGTACTTGCCATCCACCCCAATGGGCCAATTCATGGGATAGGAACGGATTCCCAGCACCTGCTCAATCTCGTCCATCAAGTCCAGGGGCGCCTTGCCGAAGCGGTCCAGCTTGTTCACAAAGGTGAAAATGGGAATCCCCCTCTGCTTGCAGACCTTGAACAGCTTCTTTGTCTGGGCCTCGACGCCCTTTGCGACGTCAATGATCATGACAGCGCTGTCCACCGCCATGAGGGTGCGATAGGTATCCTCACTGAAATCCTGGTGCCCGGGCGTGTCAAGGATGTTGATGCGGCAGCCATCATAGTCGAACTGCAGAACCGAGGATGTCACCGAAATGCCTCGCTGCTTCTCGATCTCCATCCAGTCGGAGACCGCATGGCGCTGCGTCTTTCTGGATTTGATGGAACCCGCAAGATGGATGGCCCCGCCGTAGAGAAGGAGCTTCTCCGTCAAGGTCGTCTTTCCTGCATCCGGATGGGAAATAATCGCAAAGGTGCGCCGCTTCTTTATCTCCTGATTGAGTTCCTCTGTTGTGACTGGCAAAATACTTTCCTCCCAATATATTACATACTATATTACATAATCAAAAATGCCCCGACAGAAAATTTGCCGGGGCAAACAAAATCTTTCATTAGAAATACATACTGAAGAGATTTCCAACATTCGTGTAATGATTCATGTTGAGAAGACCGCTTCCCGTATAGGCCTGTGCTGTCTTCAGCTGAGAACCGAACATGGAGCTCACCGACGGGAACAATTTGTCCTGCTGGGCATTTGCAATCTGCATATGGGACTCGGCTTTCCCTGCCAGCCCCTCCTTGCCGATGATACGGGATACCTTATCCGGAGACGCAACAATCGCATCCGCCAGTTTCTCCTCGTCCACCGACAGTGTTCCATCCTTTCCCACAGTAATGCCGATGCTGGCATAGTTCTCCGAGCGATAGGTCGTATCGGAAAACATCGTGCTCATGTTCTTCATGCGGTTCGAAAGGGATTCGCTCCCCTTGAAGAGATCGATGGCGTCATTGTACTTGTCCACGAGATTCTGCACGTTCTTCACGGCAGTCTTGAGGTCATCGCTCATATTGAGCTTCGTGGTGGTGGTCGTCTTGCCATCCTTGTCCGTGGTGGTGGTCTTCGTCTTTGTCAGG
>JAFSWY010000012.1 GCA_017444295.1 Selenomonadaceae bacterium
ATGCAGCCAAGCCCCATGATGGTGCTCGTGCTCGGCACCCCCAGACGCTCCACGATGGCACGAAGCTCCTCCGAGGTATTGGAGGAGGTCACACCGCCGCCGAAGAACACCAGGGGCTTCTTCGCCCGCTCAATGGCCTCCATGACCCCATCGATTTCGGCGGAATCACCGCTATAGTCTCCCGTATAGCCCCGCAATTTGACGGTTTCGGGATATGCATAATCGAACTCCGTGTTGAACACGTCTGCCGCCACATCGATGGAGACAGGCCCCGGCCGCCCCGTCCTGGCAATGAAGAACGCCTCCTTGATGACGCGGGGCAGTTCCCTCACATCCTTGACCAGATAGTTGTGCTTCGTGATGGGCGTCGTGATGCCGCAGACATCCACCTCCTGAAAGGAATCCTTGCCGATGGCCGGATTCGCCACCTGTCCCGTGATGCAGACCAGGGGCACGGAATCCATATTCGCCGTCGCAATCCCGGTGATGAGATTTGCCGCACCGGGCCCCGATGTGGCAAAAACCACCCCCACCTTCCCCGTGGCGCGGGCATAGCCGTCCGCCGCATGCACGGCTCCCTGCTCATGCCCCGTCAGGATATGGGGGAACTTCATCTTGTACAATTCATCATAGAGTTTCAGCACAACACCGCCCGGATATCCGAACACGATATCGACGCCTTCCTTTTTCAAGCTTTCAAGAACCGCCTGCGCACCATTCATCAACAAACAAAAAACCTCCCTTGGCTTTCCGCCAGCAAATCAACTCAGCATCTGTGCCTCATGCCTGTACCAATACCCGCAAAACATTCGCTACACCGCCATCCCATTTCATGGCTTCCTTCGCGACGCAATCCAGATAACGTGGGGAATGGTCGATTTTTCCGGCAAACCCTATGATGCTCCCGACCACCATATCCTCCTGCAATGCATCGCCGCACTCCGCAGCCATAGCAACCATAAGGAACTCCAGAAGTTTGTACCCCAAAAGGAACACCCCGAAATTCTCCGTGAAGGAGCCCTCAAGCCTGCAAGGATACACATTGCCAAAGAATTCATTGACCAAATAGTTTTCGAAGACATACCCATATTTTTCCATCAATGCCTTCTTCGCCGCAAGATAAAATTTTTCATAGGCCTTCATCAGTTCATCCACGGGAACCTCGCAGGCATCCTCCCGAAAGCCAAACACCTTCGTCACATAGTCCAGCTGCCAGTCCCATATATGCAAATCGCTCTGCTCCCCGTAGAGCACATCGAGCAAATCAAACATTGCCTTCAAATACTGCTCCCGATGAAAATGGATGGCCTCAAACATCCCGGGTGCATGCTCCGCAATCGCATCCGAAGTGTAAAGGCGCACAAGATTCTCCAAATGCTCCATGTTTTCCAGTTCCTGCGCCTGCTCCAGGAAAAAACCAAGCATCACAAGTCTCTGGTCAAGGGAAAACCGCCTGTCCTGCAACAGGGAAATCCCTGCATACTGCAGCTCCGGCAAATGCTTCAAGCCCTCGGACTGCACCGGCTCCCGAATCTGTATTGGCTCGTCCACCAAAAGCTCTATCTGCTCGAATACCATGGGCGGTTTCTCCAGCAAGACAAGCTTTGCAGCCACCGGGCAGGCCAGGCTCAAGGCACGCTCCATCAAACCATCAATACAGGTAACTATGCGCGGATAGGTACGGCAGATACAGGATAGATAGGATTCGCCATAGTCCCTCTGCAGCCTGCAAAGGAAATCCTCCTGCAGGAAGGGGCATGCGCTATTCGAGGAAAGTTTGATATAGCGCCTGCCATCCTTTTTCTGCTTGATATGGGAAAGGATTCCCTTCCGCGCCGATTTCAGCTTCATTTTGCTGTATCTCTTCCATGTGCTGTCATCAATGGCAATCTGCCAGTACTTGCAACAGTGCCCTTGGCAACTTTTTCCGTCACATCGAAACTCGTCCACACATTCCGGTTGAAAGCAAACATACCGTTCCGGCATCGTTCTTCCTCCAAACTGCAAATCTCAACCCCGGTCACTGGCAAGCACCAGCCCGAAAATCCTGGCCGCCCCTGCTGCTTTCAAGACTTCTGCGCATGCCTGGAAGGTACTTCCCGTCGTCATGATATCGTCCAGCAGCAGGATGTATTTCCCCTGTACCAATTTTCTATCCACTACAGCAAACGCACCCTTCAGATTCCCTTGCCTTTCCTGCACCGACAATCCATACTGTGCCTTTGTCTGGCGCGTGCGAAGAAGCAGCCTCTCCATAGGAATCCCGTGCCGCATCAGCCATTCCCGAAAGACCAGTTCCACTTGATTGAATCCCCTCTGCTTCTCCCTCGCAGGATGGAGCGGCACGGGAACCGCAAGAACCTCTCCGGGAAACACCGGAAAAGCCTTTTCGCATGCCCGCAAAAACATATGGAGATAGGGAAGATTCCCCTTTTTCCCATGATATTTGAGCCCTCGTATGAGATCCCGCAAGGCACCATGATAGCGTCCAAAGGCCCATGCAGCATCCATGGCCTCTGCCAATTTCACAGGAAGGGGCAGACGCTGGACATGGGCCGTCTCCCGAAGGCATTCCGGGCACCACTCCCCTCGCTTCTTCACATAGGCCTTGCATTTGGGGCAATGGGGCGGGTACAGGAAATCCACGATTTCATCCAAAAGTTTCATCGCTGTTTCAAAAATCAAAGGTGATGCGCTTGCGTTTCTTGCTCTCCCATGCCATGACTGCCTGCAAAACCGAGCCCGCGACACAACGGGCCTTGTCGGTCAGGGTGAAACACTCCTCACGGCTCATGACGGGATTGACATCAACGATTTTCTGCCCCTTCTTCACGGGGCATCCGCTGTGCAGGATTCCCCGAAGGACGCCGTCGATCTTCGCCCGGATCCCGATCACCTCTCCATCCTCCCGCCGGATCCTCGCCACAGGCTCATCCCTCCGTATCCGATAGGAAATGTTCTGCAGCCCCTCAAAGGTTCCCGCCTCGGGGGAAAAGAGGATCTGTCCCACGGCACCTGCGGCATCCACCAGACTGAGCTTCCCCTGGTCGCGGTAGGAATAGCCCTCGTAGATGATCTTCCCCAGATTGTGCCCGCGCATGGTCTCGATGACCGCATCCACATCCCGCCCGGCACAGAATCCAGGCCCAAGGGCGAGGGTATGCTCCGCCATATCCCGTGAGGTTCCCTTGTTCTCATGGGCCATGATGCCATCGAGCAACACTTTGGGCTTGAAATAAGGAATGTGCTTTCCCTTGGGGTCGACCATCAGGATGACCTCCCCCGCCTTAAGACGTTTCTCCGCAGTCTTGGGGTCATTCTCCCTGCTGCATGTCACACGGGCAACGACCTTCTTCCCGTCATAGGCGGCATCGGCAAAGGACACCTCCCGCCGCGTCGAGGTAGGCTGCGCCTTCTCCAGCATCAGCACCCGAAAGCCGGATTTGTGCAGATAAATGGCAGCAGCAGTGGCAAGTTCCCCGCCACCCCGAATGACAATCAGTCTCTTCATCCTCTTTCCTCATTCCATTCAACAAACTCTATCGGTATTATAACGCATTGTTCAAATTTTGCCAAAGGCAAAATATTCTTATTGACGTTTCGACGGGGCTTGCCCCGTCATAACGCATTGCGACGCGAAGCTAGTCCCCGCAGGGGATTCAAATTTTGCCAAAGGCAAAATATTCTTATTGACCTGTCACTTCTTTACCCCTTCCGCAAGGTAAAATAGGCAATCTCCGGCGGGCAGCCGATGCGGTAGGGAAACCAGCTGCCGTTGCCGCAGTGGACATAGCCGTAACTCTGGCCTTTCTGCACCATG
>JAFSWY010000164.1 GCA_017444295.1 Selenomonadaceae bacterium
CATCGTGAACCGCAAGGATTACGATGCCATGAGCGAGATCATGTGGTGCGGCAGCATTTCCCACAATGGGTTTACCGAGCTCGGACGCAAGAAGGATTTCTCCGTGCACAAGCTGGGCCATGAACTGGGCGGCAGGTTCGATGTGACCCACGGTGCATCCCTGACGGCCCTGTGGGGTTCCTGGGCCCGCTATGTCTACGCGGACGATCCCGAGCGCTTCGCCCGCTATGCAGAGCGCATCTGGGGCATCGATTCCGGTACGGCGGAGGAGCGCGCCCGTGCGGGCATCCGCAAGACCGAAGATTTCTTCCACGAGATGGACATGCCCACGAACTTCACGGAGCTCGGTATCGGCGTACAGACAGAGGCCGTGCTCGAATACCTTGCGGATATGTGCACAGCAAATGGCAGCAACAAGATCGGCTTCTTCCATCCCATCGATAAGAAAGCAGCCATTGAGATTTACCGCATGGCAAACAAATAACTTAGTGCCAGGAGGGATTTTTTATGGGAACGGAACCGGAAAGGGGAGTCACATTGGCACCGGACGAGAGCTACATACCCACAGGGCTCCCGGGCGGCTTTTTCGTCTACAATGCCCTTGGGAACCAGGAAATCTACTTTGCCGACCAGAATGTGATCGAGTTGTTCGGCTGCAAGACCATCGAGGAGTTTCGGGAGTATACCGGCAACAGCTTCCGCGGCATGGTCCACCCGGAGGACATCGACAAGATTGAGAGCGATATCATGTCCCAGACCTTCAACAGCGAGAAGCGGCATGACTACGTCCGCTACCGCATCACCACGAAACAGGGAGATGTCCGGTACATCGAGGATTTCGGCCATCTCCTGCACGGCAAAGGCGGGCAGAAAATCTTCTATGTCTACATCGTCGATGTGGACAAGGAT
The DNA here is from genome assembly GCA_017444295.1 of Selenomonadaceae bacterium. Taxonomy (GTDB): domain Bacteria; phylum Bacillota; class Negativicutes; order Selenomonadales; family Selenomonadaceae; genus UBA3796. The sequence goes on from JAFSWY010000164.1 coordinate 910, forward strand.
GAGTTCTACAACCGGGGACGCAACAGTTTCGCGGAATCCCAGATCTTCTCCATGAACCGGAATGCCGACCGCCTGACAGGGCTCCTGAACATGTCTGCCTTCTACGAGGCAGTGCAGGAAAAGATCGTCAGCGGAGTGTCCCGCAAGGAAAAACCGCTGGCCTTTATCCATTTCGATATCATAAATTTCAAGATATTCAACGAGAACTACGGCTTCCAGAAAGGTGATGACCTCCTCTGCCGCATGGCCTACACCATCCGCAGGGAATTCCCCGGTGCCAATGTGGCCCGTTTTTCCAACGACCATTTTGTCGTATGCACCGACATGCCACATATTGTGACACATGTGGAGAACGTCCATAGCACCATGCTCAGGATCCTGGACGGCATCCGCGTCGAGATCAAGGCCGGCATCTACAAGCTGGAGGAAACCTGCAAGGAAGTCGGGCTTGCCTGCGACCACGCCCGCATTGCCTGCAACATGATCAAGCGGCGCTATGACAAGGTCTACGGTGTCTACGAGACGCAGCTCTATGAGCGGCTCAGGATGCAGCAGTATGTGCTCGACAACATCGATACCGCCGTGGAGAAGGAATACCTGAAGGTGTTCTACCAGCCCATCATCCGTATCGAAACGGGAAAAATCTGCGGCTACGAGGCACTGGCGCGCTGGGATGACCCCAAGGCGGGAATGCTCTCCCCGGCAACCTTCATCGTGACCCTTGAGGAATTCCACATGATCCATAAAGTGGACACCTTCGTCATCAAGAAGGTCTGCGAAGACCTGTGCCGTCTCATGGATGAGGGCAAGCCCGTCGTTCCCGTCTCCGTGAACCTTTCGCGGCTTGATTTCGAATTATGCGAGATCTTCGAGCTGACCGAGCATTTCCGGAGGCTCTACAACCTTCCCCGGGAGCTTATCGACATCGAGATCACCGAGAGTGCCCTGAACGAGGATTCCTCCCATCTGCAGAGAGAGATACAGAAGTTCCGGAGTGCCGGCTATCACATCTGGATTGATGACTTCGGCAGCGGTTATTCTTCCCTGAACCATCTCATGAGCTATGAGTTCGATGTACTGAAACTGGATCTGGAGTTCATGCGGACCTACGACAAGCATCCAAGGTCGGAAAAGCTTCTCCGCCATCTCGTCCAGGCGGCCCTGGAGCTTGGCATCCAGCCCTTGCAGGAAGGCGTGGAGACCAAGGAACACTTCGAGTTCCTGAAATCCATTGGCTGCAAATGCGCCCAGGGCTATTATTTCGCCAAGCCCCTCCCCATGGAAAAATCCCGTGAATTCACCCAGGCAAAAGGCCTGGAGTGGGAATAAGAATAAAAGGCCTCCCTGGCAGATGGTTTTCTGCCGGGGAGGCCTTTCCCTTACGTCAGTCCCAGTTCCTCCGCATGCTCCTGCATGCCCTTGATGCAGCATTCCATGACTTCACCGGCCTCCATGCCCAGCATCTCGAAGCCCTTCTTGATGACCTCCCGGTTGCAACCGGCGGCGAAGCGCTTGTCCTTGAATTTCTTTTTCAGGGACTTCACTTCCATGCCGACGAGCCGCTCGGGGCGCATCAAGGCATAGGCCTGGACAATGCCCGTGAGCTCATCCACGGTGAAAAGACTCTTTTCCAGATCCGTCTCCGGGACTTTTTCCTCGGTGACAAGGCCGTAGCCATGGGAAATGATGGTGAGGATATCCTCCACCTCTACCCCTTCCGGTTCCAGAAATTCCCGCACATGGCGGCAGTGCTCATCCGGATATTTCTCATAGTCCACATCATGGAGCCAGCCAATGGCCTCCCAGTGATCCTTTTCCCCCGGACCCACACCGAAGTGGTCGGCCATGGCCCCCATGGCGGCGCTCACGGCGGCCGCATGGGTGATGAGGTGGGATTCGGTGACATGCTTGGCGAGAATCTCTTTGGCTTTCTCTAAAGTAAGTTTGCTCACAGTGTTTCCTCCTTGTGTTTAACATGATTGCTGAAAAGGCCCCCTGCAGTGCAGAAAAAAGGAGCATCATGGTTTCATGTGTCCATTGTAACAGATTACAGGCCAAAATGGGAGATTCGCTTGTTCGATTGAACAAGGCCATCGACTGGGAACAGTTCCGCCCCATCCTGACCACAGCTTTGAAGAAAGAGTCCAAAGGTGCAGGTGGCCGTCCGCCTTATGACTGTATCCTGATGTTCAAAATCCTTA
>JAFSWY010000165.1 GCA_017444295.1 Selenomonadaceae bacterium
TTCAGGCGAAACAGAATGTCGTCATGGAAGGCAGCGGCGATATCGTCTTGCAGGCATCCGCTGGTCAGACCATGAGCAACCAGACCAAAATGGCATCCACACACATGACGGGATATGCCGCCTATACGGCGACGGGGGGGACGCCGCCGTCCTCGATGTTCGATCCCTCGGGAGGCACGGTGGGCGTCTCCGTATCTTCTCTGAAGTCTGCGGGAGCGGCCAAGGAAAAGCCGCAGTTTTCGGAACTGGCAAAGGAGCTTGACAAAAAGACGGGCGCGAAGGAGGAAAGGAAGTCTTCTTCAGAAAGTTCCTCCGGGGGAGGCTCCGGCAATCTGAAGCTCAAGGCAGGAAAAACTCTCCTGCTCATGGTGGGGGACAGCAGCATAGAGGTATCCAAGGGAAAAATCAAGACGAAAGTTCTCTATACGGCAGGGTATATGCCCCTGCCCGGGGCGGGCGGTCTCGATGCTGCCATCGGGCCAGGAAAACCGAGCAGCCGGTCTGCCGGCACCAAGGCGGAACACGGAGCGCAGGATCGGTCGCGTCTGAAGGAAGGGGGAAAGGGAACCAATGATAATAAGCGGATTTCCAAAGGTGGATAGTACGATCCCCGATTTGGGGAGTCCCAAGGTGGATCCCGTGACAGGTACCCTGACCCTCCGGGTGATGGATTACGGACTGCGGGATCTGGGCGAGACTTTTTTTCTCGTGCGTGCCTATACGACGAAACAAATGAAGGATAACAAGACGGACAGGCATTCGTTGGGACTTCGGTGGATGCTGGATTTTGACGGAAAGCTCACCCGTAAAGGAGCAAATTTGCGGCTTCCCATCGGAGCATTCCGATGGGAGGCCTTTTGCTTCCAAGATGGTCACTGGCTGCACACAAAGACGGAAAAAAGATACCATCTGCAGGAAAAACGGGAAGGCTTTGTTCTGCGGGACTTTTGGACATCTGCCGAATATGTGTACGATGCAAGGGGACATCTTTCCTCCATCCAGAAAAAAGGCGGTCTCCAACGAAAAATTCACTATTATGGTGATTTTCCCACAGGCATAACGCTCAGCTGCGGAAAAAAAATTTCCCTGGAATATGAAGATGGGCGCCTGATTTATTTGGATGATTACACGCGGGACCTTTTCTACAAATATGAGAACGGGCTTTTACGGAGGGTGATCTATCCGAACCAGATCGGCATCCAATATGACTATGATGACAGGATGCGGCTGATTTCCTGCACGGATCGCAACGGAGTGAAACGATTCCTTCTTTCCTATGATGCGTATGGCCGCGTGGAAAGGCTCTCCATGAGCACAGGAGAGGAATATGTCTATCGCTATGCGGATCAGGACAGAAAAACGATCGTTTTGAACGAAAGCACCATGGCATCTCGCACCTATTACTGGAACTACAGGAATCAGGTGGTAAGGATTCGCTATGAGGACGGCGGGGAAGAACAGCTCGGCTATGACGAGGAAGGCCGCGTGGTATATCGGCAAGACCGTTCAGGGAAGATTGTGCGCCATACTTATGATGAAAGGGGACTGCTGGCGAGAGAAGAATGTTCGGATGGACTGATTACCGACTACAGCTACGACGACTCGGGAAGACCGGTCAGAAAACACGACAGTCTGGATGGGGAAGAGCAGTATACATGGAACAAGAATGGATGGCTGGTGAAGAAAAAGACGCGGCTCACGGAGCATGCATGGAGGCAGGAGCAATGGGAGCGGGATATGGTGGGACGGGTGACTGCCTATTCCAAGAATGGCAACCGGATACGGTATGCCTACGAAGGAAACGCACCGCTGCCTCATCTGATGGAAATGCCATGCGGCGGAAAGTTCCGCTATCGATATGACGTTGCGTACCGCACGCTGCTCATTCAGAGCGATCATGGAGAGCTGTTGTTTGGCTATAATGTTCTCGATCTTGTGGCCAGAATCGCGGACGCCTTGGGAAACCATCGGGTGTATCTCTATGACCTTCAGGGAGAATCGCTGGATGGGAAACAGGCTCCGGAATTTGACTTTCCGGGAAGCAGGGAGGAGAGAAGAAACCTCTTATCCGTGAATGAGGCATACGAGGGAAAGGCGGATCTGCTGTGCGATTATGATGCGAAAGGGCGGCTGACCGAAGTTCGTTATCGTTCGGACGGACAACTGGCGGCAAGATTCCTTTACGATATCGGCGGACGTCTGACAGAGGAACGCACGGACGGCGGGGAGAAGGACGGAGACGGAAAGTCTCTGTGGCTCAAACGATGGAAATACGATGCCAATGACAATATTGTGGAGGAGCGAAAGTGGTTGGATCCTCAGGATGAGACCAGCACCAGGGGACGCATCTACATCCTTCATCACGAATACGATGCCCAGAATCGTCTGCTGGTCAGCGAAGACAACATGGGCGAGCGGAGAGAGTATGCGTACGACAGCCTGAATTGCTGCATCATGTTCAAACTGCGGAGGAAAGACAGGCCGGCGGAGATCACGAAGTATCTCTACAATGCGACGGGCAGACTCATCGGGCGGGACGAGAAATCAGACTATCAGCGTACGGGAAAGCTCTGGGCGCATACGGAATTTGTTCTGGATGCGGAGGGGAACTGCCGGAGCGTGGTCTTTCCCGACGGCACGGAGCGGACGGGAGAAGAAGCGGAGGAAGCATACCGAACATGTTTGGCGGGACTTCCCCGTTATGAAGATGACTCTGGCTATTGTGGTGTTTGAAAAGTAAAATGAGGTGAGGGACTTGCCAAAACCGTATGTCTCGGCCACGGGAATCCCCGTAAGGCTGTTAAGCGTGGAAGCGACGGGAGGAGGCTCCTTGGGAAAGGCTTGCCGCCTGACCGGATTGGAAATACGCCATGCGCCAAATGAGCATGGGACGGCGTGGGTCGCACTGCAGATGCCTGTGGATGCCTGCAAGAAGTTCATGGAGCAGACAAGCATTACATCCACCATCAAGATCCAAGCAAAAAAGGATTCGATGCAGCAAATTTTCTTTCTGGGGCATATTGTGCGGATGAGTGCGGAAAACAGAGGGGATCACAGCATGCTCATGCTGGAATTGGCAGATGCGAGTTATCTGCAGGATATGCAGAAAATGAACTGCAGCTACCAGAACACGCAAAAAAAATATCAGGATATCCTAACGGCAGCCTTTGGCAGCGACGGCACAGTGAAACTGAAAAGTTCCCTCGATACGCCTATCGGGAAGATGATCCTTCAGATGGACGAGACAAATTGGGAATTTGCCAAGCGTATGGCTTCCAGATTCAATGTTCCCGTTCTTTCGGATCTGACTGCGGAAAAATGCTCCGTTTTTCTCGGTCTGAATGACGGTGGAAGCGAGGTCGAGCTGACGACTTCCCGCATGGAGAGCTATCTGGACGCTCAGTGTTTCGAACGGGTGTCGAAAAACGATTGGCGCAAGAAACAGGCGGCGACAAGGGAGGATTTTTCGGGACTGCGGGTGGAAAGCTATTCTTACGCCTATCTTGGAGACAAAATCAAGGTCAACGGAACGTCGTATTTTGTCCGAAAGGTATATGCCAAGCTCGTGGGTGGCATCCTCAAAATGAGCTATGACCTTGCGCCGAAAGAGGCGGGCTTCCTTGCGCCGGCTGTGCCGAACTTCACCTGTGCCGGACGCATTCTCATGGCGCAGGTGAAGGATGTGAAGAAAGATCAGGTGCAGGTGCATCTCATTGATATCGACAAGACATACGATTCCTCCGGCGATACCTGGCTGCCCTATGCCACAGCGTATTCCAGCAAAGACGGCAGCGGATGGTATGTCATGCCGGAGAAGGGGGACTATGTAAGGGTGCTGTTTCCCACTTCGCAGGAGGCGGATGCTTACGTTTCCAGCGCCATTAACACGGCGCCCGTGGAAAAGGTACGGAACAAGAGCTTCAAGGCGCCGGGAGGCAAGGAACTTCTGTTGACGGATACCGGCGTGGAAATTATCTGCGAGCATCAGAAAATCTTTGTAAAGTTGGAAAAAGGCAAGGGGATTAGCCTTGTGTCCAGCAAGAATATAGATGTCTCGGCAGATGGAGATATTTCCCTAAACGCAAAGGGGGCGGTGCAGATCCTGGCAAAGAGCGGCATCGAGCTTCAGGCGGGCGGTTCCCATTTGAAGATCACGGGCACTCAGATTGACATGGGAGGAAATTCGATCCAACTGGGCGGTTAGGAGCGATAGGTTTGATTACGACATTGGAGAAATTCTACGAGGAACGCTATCGGGCATTGGAACTGGAGCTAATGGGCGATGTGGGAAGGCGCATGGGGAAGGAGTTTCCGGACATTCGCGCTTTCTGTCTGGAACATTGGCGGCGCATCCTGGGGGAAGCTGTCAAGACACAGAAGGAGGAGCGCACTTCTTGCGGCTATATGAGTATCTCCCTGCTCAACATCTCCCTTCTGGAAGAGCAGCCGATGTTTCAGGTGGATTTCTATACCGAGGATTGGGTCTACGGCGATCCCTGGTCTCGCGGCCGCATGCCGGCAGATTTCCTGTTTCGGGAATGGGAGGAATTTCGCAAAAAAACAATGGACAGCAGGTTTTACGTGCGGAACAAGCTGCAGGAGATTGCCATCGCGTCCCTTTTTTGGAGCACCGCAGAAAAGATCCTGTATCTCTTCGCCTGCTTTGCCAAGTATTTTGCGCGGGAGCTGGCACAGCTGCCGGAGTTCCGCGCATTGGAAAAAGAAGATACCATGTATGTGACCTGCGGCACCTATCTGGATTGGCAGGAACGCATATACGGCATCCTGCCGGAACTGGATCTCACGGATGTCCCGGAGAACGAGCAGACATCCTTTCGGGAATTTCGGGGGAAGACCTATCGTCAGCAGGTGTTTCGGGATCTGGATCTCCGACATTGCAGCTTTTATGACTGCATCTTTCGGCAGTGTGTTTTTCACAACGTAAACTTGTCCGACGGATATTTCAAAAA
>JAFSWY010000166.1 GCA_017444295.1 Selenomonadaceae bacterium
CACATGAAAAGGACAACGCTGACTGCACAAGCCGCAATCTTGGCAATGGTCGGCGTGTTTCTCCAAAGCGCGGTAATGCTCTACCGCCAATCTGTCTCCCACTTTGGCGAGATCATAGTATTTATTCACTTGGCCAATATGGATGCCTGCCGGGCAGGGGGCGCAATGGTTGCAGTAAGTGCAGCCTCCCGCCATATCCATCGTCTGCATGGCGGCAACGGAAGAATAATCACGCTCGGCGGCAGATGCCTCGTAAAATCGCAGCGACCCAGCCATTTCCTCCGTCGTCAAGGCACCGCACAGGGAGGACACCACCGCCGGACGGTCAAGAACATATTGCAAGCATTGATGGGGATGGAGGGCCTTGCCGAAGGGGGATGTCCTATCATCCAAAAGCTGACCGTTGCCGAAGGGCTTCATCACCGTAATGGCTATGCCCCGTTTGGCGCAGGTCTGATAGAGTTCTTTCCGTTCCTCCGAAAGCCTGAGACCGCCATTCGATGCAGGTTCATAGTCATAGCCGATGTTCACGCCGAAAAACAGCACGTCGAAGTTTGCCACGTCCAGCATTTTCCGTGCCACCGCCGTCGTGTGGGAGGAAAAACCCACGTTGCGGATAATCCCCGCTTTTTTCAGGGATAAAGCATAATCCACCAGACCGTTTTCCACCATGCGGTCAATGTCTTTATCTTCATCCACGAAATGCAGAATGCCGATGTCGCTGTAATCCGTGCCATACTTTTCCAGCTCGACGGCAAAGGCATCCTTGACCTCGGACAGCTTGGTCGTGTGCTGATATTCCCCGTCGGGGTAGGAAACGCAAAGGTGGTTCTGCATGACCAGCCGCTCACGCTTGCCCTTGATGGCTTTGGCAATGGCCTCGGCAGGGTAGGAGGCCGACATACAGGTGTCGAAAAAATTTACTCCCCGGTCAAACGCCAACGAGAAAATCCGCTCGATTTCCTCTCCCGGCACATTCTCATAGGCATAGTTCCCCACGCCGATGCCGATGGTGCTGATGGATGTTCCGTCAGGCAGCTTGCGGTATTCCATGTTCCTCTCCCCTTACCAAGTCATGGCAAATTCTGCCTTGAGGGGATCCTGGGCGGAGCCGATCAGCGGGCGGTTCTCGTCCATATTGCGCAAAATCTCCATTTCGCTATCTGTCAAAGAAAAATCCAAAATGGAAAGATTTTCCCGTCTCCGTTCCTCATGGACGGATTTCGGTATCACCGCCACCCCTTCCTGCGTCAGGAAGCGCAGGGCAATCTGTTGGGGCGTTTTGCCGTGGGCTGTGGCAATAGCACGGATGTTTTCACCTGCAAACATTTCGTTGGCTCTGCCCTGACCCAAAGGCGCATAAGCCTGATGGGCAATCTTGTATTTGGACATCCACTCCCGGAGTTCCCTCTGCTGGCAGACCAGATTCGTTTCGATCTGGTTCACCGCCGGAACCACCTTGTTGAAGTGGATGAGGTCGATCAGTTGGCTGGGAGCGTAGTTGGAAACGCCGATCGCCCGAAAAGTTCCGGCGAGGTAAAACTCCTCCAGCACCCGCCATGCAGCGTAGGTGTTGCCAAAGGGCCAGTGCAGGAGAACCAAGTCCAGATAATCCGTTCCCAGTTTCTCCAGGGAATCCTTGATGCTTTTGCGGCAGTCCTCCGGCTCGTAGGAGCGGAACCATACCTTGGTGGTGAGGAAGATTTCTGCGCGGGGCACGCCGGATTGCCGGATGCCCTCCCCCACATAAGCCTCGTTCCCGTAAGCCTGCGCCGTGTCAATGAGCCGATAGCCCTCGCGAATGGCTTTCGCCACAGCCTCCGCACACTCTTTGGCATCCGTCATCTGATAGGTGCCGAAACCCACCAAAGGCATCTCTGCTCCATTGTTCAGTTTGATAGTTTCCATCTTCGCCGCCTCCGTATTCTTTGCTCTGCAAACCCCAATTCTTTTCTTGTTCCCCATTTTACAGAAAAGCAGCTTGACAGGGAAGAATCAAAAAGTTAATATGATATTAACTTTTTGTTAAAGCGAGCTGATGGAAATGTACCATCCTTTTCTCAAAACCTTTCTCACCGTGGCAGACTGCGGCAGCTTCCTCAAGGCATCGGAAGAGCTTTTCCTTTCGCCCCCTGCCATCATGAAGCAGATGAATGCCTTGGAGAAGTACCTCGGTCTCACCCTCTTGGAGCGCACAAACCAGGGCATCCGGCTGACCAAGGGCGGCCAGTCCGTCTATCAGGATGCCAAGGACATCATCCGCATCTCGGACGAAGCCGTGATCCGTGCCTTGCGGAAAGAGGGGCGGCATACCATCCGTATCGGCACATCCCTCCTCTCTCCCGGCACCATACTCATGGAGCTTTGGAACAGGCTCAGCGAACCCCATCCCGATGATGAGCCTCTTAGTGCTAAAGCACTTAGAGGCTCACACCCTTGTGAATTTCGCCTGAAGCTCGTTCCCTTCAAGGACTCGGAAACGGCCTCCGCCGCCTCGGTGGTGGGGAAAAAATGCGACCTCGTCATCGGTGCCTTCGATGCCACGAGGGACTGCGGGGATTCGGCTTTCATGCAGTTGGGCAGTTTCTCCTTTGCCATTGCCATGTCCTATTCCCACCCCCTAGCAAAAAGAAAGCTCCTGGCCCCAAGCGATCTTGCGGGACAGAAGCTGCTGATGATGAAGGAGGGGAACAGCCCCAGAAACGACGAAGTCCGCCGTCTTCTTGCGGAAACCGTCCCCACCCTTGCGATAGCGGATGTTCCTTTTCACTACGGAGCCGAAGAGTTCAACCGCGCCGAGGAGGAAGGCTGCCTCCTCCTGACACTCACGGGCTGGAAGAATGTCCACCCCTCCCTCGTGACCATTCCCTTCGATGTGGATATACGGCTGCCCTACGGGATCATTTATCCCCGGCATCCCGGAATTTCCGTAGCACTTTTTTTGGAAGTGCTCAAAGGGGCGATTGGCGGGGTATGATAGATCATATTCCCAAGCTGTTCAGATATGCCATTACCTCGTCTTTCGCTGCCACACCGAACCGCTTGCCCTCTTTCCAGTTGGCTGCGCCTTTCATCAGCCCTTTCAGGTAATCCGCGCTGGAGCCGATGTCGCTGCCGCCGGAGGTGCAGATGGGGATGATGGTCTTGCGGTCAAAGTCGTAGCTCTCCACAAAGGTGTCCACGATGCGCGGTGCCTGCCCCCACCAGATGGGATAGGCTAAAACAATCGTATCGTAGGCAGAGATGTTAGCATTCTTATCGGCCAGAGCCGGACGCGCTGAATCATCCTTCTGCTCTACTGTAGCACGGGTAGTTTCGTCATTGTAGTTGAGGTCGTTGGAACTGTAGGGAACTTCCGGGCGAATTTCGTAGATGTCCGCCTGGAGTATGTCTGCCGCCGTCTGCGCCAGGGCTTTCGTGTTGCCCGTGCAGGAGAAATAGGCCACCAATATCTTGCCGCTCTTTGCCGCAGTTTCTGTTGACTGTGGCGCAGCTTGCTTTGCTGGGGCTTCTTTCCCACTGTCCGCTTTCGCCGTGGTATTCACTGCCTCCGAGCCGCAAGCTGTGAATGTCAGCAGCATAAAGGCAGACAGGAACATCAAAAGCAGTTTCTTCATAGTGTTTCCTCACTTTCTGTACTACGCTATTTCAATCCTTGGGCGCGTTCTTCATCCACACCTGCGTGTCTTTCCTGGCGCCTTTGGTGTTCTGCGCCATAACGCCTACCAAGGGATGGGGAGTATAGAGTTCCTCCAAGTAATCAAGATCCGCCGAAGAAAGCTCCAAATCCACCGCCTTGGCCGCGCCCTCCACATGGCGCACCTTAGTTGCCCCGGTGACGGGGGCGGTCACTTTGGTTAAAAGCCACGCCAAGGAAATCTCCGTCATGGTCACGCCGTATTTGGCGGCGAGCTCACTCACTCGGCTGATGATTTTCGCATCCTCCGCCGCCGTACCGTCGTATTTCAGTTTGGCATAGCTGTCCTCGGCGAGACGCTTGGAGGTTTCTTCCTGCTTGCGGGAAAGCCTGCCACTGGCTAGGGCGCTGTAGGGTGTCATAGCGATATTGTCCTTGGCGCAAAGCCCCGCCATCTCCCGCTCTTCCTCGCGGAACAGCAGATTGTAATGATTCTGCACCGATATGAATTTCTCAAAACCTTCCTTCTCTGCCAAGGCGTTTGCCTTGGCGAGCTGCCATGCATAGCAGTTGGCAATGCCGATATAGCGGATTTGCCCTGCCTTGACCATGCGGGTGAGGCCATCCAGAATATCGTAGATGAGGGTCTAGTAGTCCCAATTATACGACAAAGAGGTTGAATAATCAAGAATGCCACAACCTCCACTTTCGCGTTCTTCATGAGCTGTTCGTGCACGGCCTTCCCCTTTCCCGTGCAGAACCAAACACTCCCGTCACAGCGCACCACCGCACCGAACGGACGCACATGAGGTGTGCCGTCCTCATCCGCTGTCGCCAAGTAAAACACCTTTGCATAGTTCAACAATTCTGCTAAATCCTTGCGTTCCTCCACGAAAACCGCCCTTTCATAATTTTTATTTATCTTGTTTTGGGAAACCATAAAAGAGCATATCCCCTTTTGGCAATCCTTGGATGTCTTCCCAAGCCTGTGCAAATATTCGCTCGGTACATGCTCCGTCAGCCACACACCGTTGATTGACCGATAAAAAACATATCCGTCCCGGCACGCCCTCCCAGCAAGCACCTCATAGATGACAGGCATTGGTTCTTAGTGAAAGCTGTCTCCATTCATTATCCATCGGACGAGTAGCATATCGGCAAAATATCTTATTTTTGCCGATATGCTACTCATTTATTATGGAACAAATCCGGGCATACCGACAAAGCCTCATCCAATATGCTGTCTGCCTGAAGCATATAACCATAGGCTTCAGGCGCAGCCTTTCTCAGATAACGGATCGCCGACAGTTTTGCATGACGAAGCGGCACCGACAGCAGCGGACGAAAATCCTCAAGCTTTTCATATTTCCGGCCCGCCAGCAAGCAAAGAGCCATATATGCTGTCTTGGCAGCCCGTCCGACGGCAATTTCCGGGGTGTAGTTTTCCGAATAGATATGGCCGCGCAATTCGCGGATGCCCGCAACATAAAGCATGTACTCCTCGTTCTGGAATTTTCCTCGCGATGCAATGCACAGAGCCGCCTTGAACGTATCTGCCAGGCAATCCTCAATGCGGCTCCCATTGTTGGCTATGCGCCAATACGTTTCCCGTACCAAGGAAAAATCCTCAAACGCATCCAGCAGGGTGCTGACATCATAGAGTTGTTTCATGACCTCCATATCCTTGCCGATACGCACGGGAATTCCATTGGTATGCGGCGCAAAGGCCGTCAGCTTATCCCCCAGGATGCACTCAATGGTCGGAATCAAAACCTTTGTGCTTTCCCCCTCGGTTTTCAGCAGGTCCTTGCGGATTTCCCTCTCCACTGTCCTGGGATACTGGATACGCTCAAACAGCACATCCAGCAGGATATAGAAAGGCTTTCTGTTGACCGGGGAATCGTAGGTGAACCTGAAATGACGCTTTTCGATCAGATTGCGGCCTGTGCGTTTCTGCTCCTCCTGCCGGATGAAGGGAAAGATTTTCGCTGCCTTCTCTATGTACGCATCGATATCCGTCCCCGGCCCCACAACGATGTCAATATCCGTGGACAGACGGCGGGGTTCCTTGAGGAGAAGCATGAGGCAGGTGCCACCTTTGAAGACGAACGGAAGCCCTGCCCGCGTAATTGCCTCCAAGAGCCCAAAAGCATAGATTGTCCTTTCCAGCAGCACCGGGTCACGGTGGCTCCTCTGTTGCAAGGCACGGATATGCTCTTCTGCAAAACTGGATCTGTGAATCATTTTTCTCCAATCTCAATACAATGTCGGTTTCGTCCTGGATAAAACGGCGTATCTTCTGGGCTGCGTTCCTCCGCTTGGCATAGCGGAACAGGCAACTTTCATCAATGACATACTTATGGAATGCATCCTCATAGATGCCGGGAAGTTCCGCAGGGCTTACGATGCCCTGCAGGACATGATCTGCCATCAGGTCCACCAAGACCTTTTCTATGCGGCTGTGCCATCTCGTCCTTCTGCCCAGCGGGGATTCCGAGATCAGCCGCTTCATGACAATCATATCGGGGCACCAGTATTGATGATAATCCCCAATGCTTGGATTCAACAAAACCTTGCCCGGATATTCCTCCCGCATCGCATCGAAGACAAAGTCCATAGCCTCCGCCGGAACATGGACAAAAACCGTATTATGTGCTATCTGATGATTGACGAACTCATTGAGCTGGCGCAGCTCGAAAATTGAAAACTCCATTTCGGGGAATCCCTGCTCTATGCTTTCAGCGATGCTTTCCGTCCCCTCCGCATACTCATAAACATAGTCCGAAAGGCCATCCGGCAGCACGAAATAAGCATTTCTCCCTGCCCTCGCAATTCTCCCTGTATCCAGGAGCCGCTGAAGGATTGCCTTGAATCCCGCTATATTCACGTGCATGCCATGTGCCTGCATTGCCTCCAGCAAGTCAGCCCGGGAAAAAGAAGGATTCCCTGACACTTCCCGCAAATAGCCTGTTGCAATATCCGCATTCATTTCCCTTACCTCCGTAGCATATCGGCAAAAATTAATTTTTTTGCCGATATGCTACTTTATTATACATCATTTGTGTGAGAAAGCAAAGCATCCCAGGATTGTAAATTTCATAGTGGAAAGGACTCCTTTTCATGAAGGAGCCAAGCACTTGATGAAAGCCCTTGAGGGTTGCGCCCCAGGCGGCAGATTGCGTGCATCCACAACACCGAAACCATCAAGAACCCCTGCACTAAGAAAAGAAAGGCTTTGCTGGCAAAAATCGGGGCACAGGAGAAATACAACATCGAGTTTCGAGAGTGCGTTTTCTCCCACGCGGAACGCCCGTCCACAGTGGAGGTTGCACTGGTTTATGTGAAAGTGAAGAGCTTTGAAAGGTGCATCACCTTTGAACACTTCAGGAAACGCATTTCGAGGGAACATAAAGCAGGGATTTTCGACAATCCCATGACGAGATACGGGGAAATCCCCCAGCGCATTGACCACAAGGTGAAATCCGTCAATGGGGACAAGTTCGACATGCCCTCCAATATCGTCAGGAAAATCAACCACAAGTATTGGCAGATACTTCTCTACAGCAAGGAGCTTTCCTCCCTCCTTACGGAGAAGGTGCAACGGGAGTATTCCTCCAAGCTTGTGGAAATGGCAGAGTTCGAGTTCAACGAAAGGAACATCCTTCAAATGAAGGAAGACTTTTGTGGGCGGTAGTTCGTCGCCTTGAGGGCTTACAGGGAACTCCGCTTTGCCCTGCAGGAAGAATTCACTTTGGCAGAGAACATCGAGCTTGTGGAGAAGCTGATTTCCGAATGCGGCATCAGGGAAAACCATGCCTACAGCTATGCCATCCATGACAAGACAGCCACATTTGACAAGGAGCACCGGAACATCCATTGCCACCTGATGTTCAACGAGAAAATCATTGAGCAGGACAGGCCGCTTCCCGCCAATAAATTCTTCAAGCAATACGCCGTAGACCATGATGGCAATCCCGTTTCGGGCTACCGTACCTCCGACTATTTCAAGCAGAAGGATGCCACTCTTTCGCTCCGTCACAGATGGGCTGAACTGTGCAATGAGAAATTTGCAGAAAAAGGACTTTCCTGCCGCATCAGCGAGAAATCCCTTTCCACCCAAAAGGAGAATCTTTTGGCAGAGGGAAAAATCGAGGAGGCCGTACTTCTTGACCGAACTCCCGCCCCGCATCTTGGCTCCTCCTATCGCAATCCGCGTACCTTGGAGCGCATCATGGAAGAGGCGGAGCTTGCCGAACATACGGCAGAGGAATACATCGATGCCCATGAGGAAGTCTTTGATGGACTTCCTCCGAAAGATCTACCGAATCTTCCTGTTCCTTCCTCCTTGGGAAAAACAATCTCCATGGAGAAGAATCCAAAGGAACAAGCTTCCGATTCTTCCGAGGAAACTTATGAAAATGAATCGTCTCCCAATGAGCAGGATGTATCCCATTCCGAAGGCAAAAGCATCGCCAAAAAACAGAA
>JAFSWY010000167.1 GCA_017444295.1 Selenomonadaceae bacterium
AGGCTCCATGAACGATGCCGTACCGTTCCAGTGCAGCCGCCTCGGAACAAGTCTGGAGCGCCACGCCGCTCCCCCCGGATATCCCGGACAATCCTGCCGCCAGTTCATGCATCTCCTCATCGAAAAGCTCGTGAAGATTGAGCCCCTGCGTGTTCTTCCTGGTCTTGGCATACAGGTCTATGAAGCTGATGACGCACCGCTCCACATATGGAGAGAGCGCATCCATCGTCCTCCCGAACCACGCCAGATGGTCATGGATGGGGTATCGGTCATTCAGCAGGATGGGGTCATACCGCCAGACCACCCGCTCCCTGCCCAGCCGAAGGGAGAGTTCCTGCACGGTTTTGATGATGTCCTCCTTGGGACGAAGGTTCGTCTCAATGTCCCTGCCGTAGGGTGTAATGGAGATCTGCACATAATAATGGTAGGCATTGAGCGCATCGAGCCATCCGAGCATGGGAACAGGATCTTTCGTCCAGAACACAAGGCAGTCCACGGACCCCGGCAAAAGAGATATACGGCTCACCTGCCTGCGGTTGAATGGATTCATGACATCCACAAATCCTTCCTGCAGCCGATGGCAGAACCAGTCAAAGTAGAACGCCGGAATGTCCGTCCGACGGCTGGCACTCACGATCATGGCTCCCCATCCTCCTCCGCAGTATATACACTAACACCTCCATAACATCAATTCGACAAGACACGCTGCCATTCCTACAGGGCTTGTTAAAAACTCCAGAAAGAAAAACCGGTGCACAGCCAAAGGCCATGCACCGCCAATCGTCAGTTGTCAATTGGAACGCGCCGAGAATTTGTCGCGCAGGATGACATCATGGGAGCCGCCCTCCACAATGCTCGTTGCGGAAACCAGTGTGAGCTTCGCCTTGTCGCGGAACTCCGGCAGGGAGAGGGATCCGCAGTTGCACATGGTGGAACGGATCTTGGAAAGGGTCACCCCCACATTGCTCTTGAGGGAACCGGCATAGGGCACATAGGAATCCACGCCCTCCTCGAAGGACAACTTCTTTGCGCCGCCCAAGTCATACCGCTGCCAGTTCCTTGCACGGTTCGAGCCCTCGCCCCAATACTCCTTGTAATAGGTGCCATTGATCTTCACCTTGTCCGAGGGGCTTTCATCGAAGCGGGAAAAATAGCGGCCCAGCATGAGGAAATCCGCGCCCATGGCCAGGGCCAGTGTCATGTGGTAGTCATGGACAATGCCGCCGTCCGAGCAAACGGGGATATAGATTCCCGTCTCTTCAAAGTACTTATCCCTCTCTGCGCAGACATCAATGAGGGCCGTCGCCTGTCCGCGGCCAATGCCCTTCGTCTCGCGGGTGATGCAGATGGAGCCTCCGCCGATGCCCACCTTGATGAAATCCGCACCAGCATCCGCCAGGAAACGGAATCCTGCCGCATCGACTACATTTCCTGCGCCCACCTTCACATCCTCGCCGAACTTCTCATGGATGTGTTTGAGGGTGATGCGCTGCCATTCCGAGAAGCCCTCGGAGGAATCAATGCAGAGGACATCCGCACCGGCCTCCAAGAGGGCAGGAACGCGCTCCGCATAGTCCCGGGTGTTGATTCCGGCTCCCACGATATAGCGTTTGCTGGAATCGATGAGCTCCAGCTCATTCGCCTTGTTGTCCGTATAGTCCTTGCGGAACACCATGTATCTGAGCCGCTGGCTCTTGTCAATCAGGGGAAGCATGTTGAGCTTGTGCTCCCAGATGAGATCGTTTGCCATGGAAAGGGTCGTGCTCTCCGCATCGGCATAGATGAGCTTTTCAAAGGGCGTCATGAAATCCTTTGCCTGTTCGTCCCCCGTCATGCGGGAAATGCGGTAGTCACGGCTCGTGACAATGCCAAGGAGCTTTCCTGTGGGCGTTCCGTCCTCGGTGACCGCCATGGTGGAATGCCCCGTCCTGTCCAGAAGCTCCAGGATTTCCCTAAGGGTCGTCGTCGGCCTGATATTGGAATCGCTCCCCACGAACCCCGACTTGTAGGTCTTGACACGACGCACCATTGCTGCCTCGTCCTCGATGGACTGGGACCCATAGATGAAGGACACGCCGCCCTCCTTCGCCAGGGCAATCGCCATGGTGTCATTGGACACCGCCTGCATGATTGCCGAGGTCATGGGGATATTCATGGAGATTTTCGGTTCCTCCCCTTTCCTGAACCGCACCAAGGGCGTCCTCAAGGAAACATTCGACGGGATACACTGTTCGGAGGAATAGCCGGGCACAAGAAGATATTCCCCAAACGTATGGGATGGCTCCTGAAAATAAAATGCCAACGTAACCCCTTCTTTCTTGTATTTTTATGTATTTTCACTACTATACTACAAACCCAAAACACTGTCAATTGGCGCGCGCCAAACGTCCGGACCAGACATTCATGGCCACCACGAAGACCAGGGAGAAGAGGACCAAAAGCAAGGCCCATTGGAAAGCGAGGCCATAGTCGTTGGCCTGCACTGCAGCATAGATTGCCGTGGACATGGTCTGGGTGACGCCGGGAATATTCCCTGCAAACATGATGGTTGCACCGAATTCCCCCAGTGCCCGTGTAAAAGAAAGCACCAGCCCTGCGAGGATCCCATGCCGGGCATTGGGGAGGAGGATATGCCAGAAAATGCGCCACTCGGAAACTCCCAGGGTTCTCGCCGCATAGATGATATTCCTGTCAAGCTGCTCGAAAGCCCCCCGCGCCGTCCGATACATCAAGGGAAGGGACACGACAACCGCCGCAATGACGGCAGCCTTCCAGGTAAAAACCAAAGTCACGTCGAACTGGAGCAGGAATCTGCCGATGGCGCTCCTTTTGCCAAAGGCCAGCAGGAGAAAGAATCCTACCACGGTGGGCGGCAGCACCATCGGAAGCGTGATGACCGCATCCGCAAGCCCCTTCCCGCGGTGCATGCGGACAACAGCATAGGCAAGTCCAATACCGAGAAAGAAGGTGAAAACCGTCGCCGCAACCGCCGTCTTCAAAGTGACCATGAGCGGGGCCCATTCCAACATACGCTTCCCTCCTCATCGTTCCAGCAGGATCAGATGTGCAGCGGGAAAATGCAGATAGATTTCCCCGTTGCAGATCGACCGCCACTCTTTCTTGCCCAGTTCCCAGCGGATGGGTTTTGCCTGCGTCCCCTTCCGCCGCACCATGACGAGATAGGAAAAGGTATCCTCAATGACCTGGACGACCTCCATGGGAAAGGTATTCTCCCCCGCTTCCTCCCGGTATTCCAAGAAATGCGCCCGCAGGCCCACGTACCGCACCCCGCTTCTTCCGTCGAAGACCTCGCCCCCTACATGAAGGGGAATCTCCCACTCATCGGCAAAGAGCACCCCTGCCCCTTCCCAATGGGCGGCAGAGACATTCTTGCATCCCGTGAGAAGCGTTGCCGCCAGGGTTCCTGGATTCCGGAAAAGCCGCTCCTTCCCATCGATTGCCTCAATTCCCCCATGGTTCATGACCGCAATGCGACCGGCAAGGCGGTAGACCTCATTGCGGTCATGGGAGACCAGAAGAGCCGTCCCCTCATAGGATTTGAGCACTTCCATGAGTTCCAGCTCCAGCTGCCAGCGAAGATAGCTGTCCAGTGCAGAAAAGGGCTCATCCAGCAGCAGGAGCTCTGCCTCCGAGGACAGGATGCGGGCAAAGGCCGCCCTTTGCTGCTGGCCGCCGGAAAGTTCCGGGGGATAGGCATGCTCCAGACCCGACAGCCCGAAGCGGGCAAGGTTCTCCCGCATCTTCCGCTCCTTTTCCTGCCGCGGCCCCTTCGCAACGAACAGGATGTTATCCGCAATGGTCATGTTGGGAAACAGGGCATAGTTCTGGAACAGGTAGCCAACTTTCCGGAGCTGCGGGGATTGATTGATTCCCTTTTTGCTGTCGAAAAGAGTCCGCCCGTTCAGAAGAATCCTTCCCTCATCGGGCCGCTCAATGCCCGCAATGCACTTGAGGGTCATGCTCTTGCCGCAACCCGATGCCCCCAGCAGGGCAAGGACCTCATCATGGACCTCAAACTCCGCCTCCAGCACAAAATCCCTCAATTTCTTGCGAATCGAAACAACCAGTTCCATAGACAGTCCTTATCAATTACTTGCACACAAAGCCGTATTTCTCGAAGAGTGCCTTGGCCTGCTCCGTACTGACAAAGGCAAGGAAATCCTTGGCCTCCGCCATGTGCTTCGAATCCTTGATGATGGCGGCAGGATAGATGACGGGCTTGTGGGAGCCTTCCGGTGCCTTGGCTGCCACCTTCACCTTGTCCGACACTGCGGCATCCGTGGCATAGACCACGCCGCAGTCAGCATCCCCTGTCTCCGTCCAGGAAAGCACCTGGCGCACATCGGAGCCATAGACGGCCTTTGCCTTCACAGCATCGAGGATTCCCAGCTTCGTGAGGATTTCCTCTGTATACTGCCCCACGGGAACGCCCTTGGGCTCCCCAAGGGCCACATGCTGGATATCATCACGGGTGAGCTCCTCAAAGGACTTGATATCCTTGCCGCCTTCCTTCGGCACGATGAGGACCACCTCATTCTCCAGCAGATCCTTCCTCGTTCCCTCGGCAAGATTGCCCGATTTCTCCAGAGCATTCATCTGCTTCTGGGCCGCGGAGAAGAAGAGATCCGTCTCACCGCCATTCTCAATGGCCTGCTGCAAGGCGCCGCTGCTGCCGAAATTGAAGACCAGCTTGACATTGGGATGCTCTTTCTCGTATACCGCTGCCAGTTCCTTCATAACATCCGTGAGACTGGCCGCCGCCGCCACATGAAGCTCCACCTGCCCATTTCCGCCGGAAGATGAGGATGACTGCCCGGATTTTGCCTGCTCCCCGCCGCATCCCGCCATCAGCAGCATCGCCAAGGCGAGGATGAACGCCAAAGATTTTCTCATAGGATTCCCCTCCGTTTCCTCGATATAGCGCATTTCAAAAAAAGCTGCTGCATTGACATGCAGCAGCTCATTTTTGTTTCAGCGATTCAATCAGCCAAGGATAACGAGGGAATCACCGTTCTTGACAGCCTGGCCGGCAGCAACGTTGAATGCCTTGACCGTACCGGCAGCATCTGCCGTGATCTCGTTCTGCATCTTCATGGCCTCGAGGATGAGAAGGACATCGCCAGCCTGGACGCTCTGGCCAACATTGGCAACGAGCTTCACGATCTTGCCCGGCATCGGAGCATCGATGGAGTGCTCACCGGCACCAGCGGCCTGTGCAGCCTTAGGAGCAGCGGGAGCAGCAGCCGGAGCTGCCTTGGGAGCTGCGGGAGCAGGAGCTGCCTTCTTGGGAGCAGGAGCTGCGCCAGCGGCCTTTACTTCCTCGACCTCAACCTCATAAGCGGTGCCATTGACAGTGATGTTGAATTTTTTCATTGAAAAATACCTCCACATTCAAATTCCATATAGTTTCTTGAACAACCAGCTCAACGCTTGTTGCGTGCGGCAAGCGCCCAAACGTCACTGCGTTTGATGCGGACAGCGATGACGGTGTTTCCCATCATCTGCTGGACAGCAGCCGAAATAGCAGCTACGACCTCGGGCTTGATTTCCTTGTCACTCATGACTGAATCCCCCTATATCACAACGGAATATTGCCATGCTTCTTCGCCGGGCCGACCTCGCGCTTGCTCGCCAGGGCATTGAGTGCCGTGATGATGCGGGGACGCGTCTCCTTCGGCTCGATGACCATGTCGGCATAGCCGCGCTCCGCCGCCTTGTACGGAGTAGCGAACTCCTCCACATACTCGGCCGTCTTGGTATCCTTGTCCGGATCCTTGCGGAAGATGATGTTGGCTGCACCGGCAGGTCCCATGACTGCGATTTCCGAGGTCGGCCATGCCATGACCTGATCGGCACCGAGCTCACGGCAGCACATGGCGATGTAGGAACCGCCGTATGCCTTGCGGGTGATGACCGTGACCTTGGGAACCGTAGCCTCGCTGTATGCATAGAGCATCTTCGCGCCGTGGCGGATGATGCCCAGATGCTCCTGATTGACGCCCGGCAGGAAGCCAGGAACGTCGACGAGGTTCACCAACGGAATATTGAAAGCATCGCAGAAGCGAATGAAGCGTGACGATTTGTCGGAAGCATCCACATCGAGGCAGCCCGCCATAACGCTGGGCTGGTTGGCGATGATGCCTACGCTGCGCCCATCAAAACGGGCAAAGCAGGTGATGATGTTCGTGGCGAAATGCTCATGCACCTCATAGAACTCACCATTGTCAACGATGGAAGCAATGACATCCTTCATGTTGTACGGTGCGTTGGGATTGTCAGGAATCACCGTGTTGAGGCTCTCGTCCTGGCGATCCGGATCATCGCCCGTCTCCACGATCGGCGGATCCTCCATGTTGTTGCTGGGCAAGAAGGAAAGGAGATAACGGATCTGCTTGATGCAGTCGTCCTCATCCTCTGCTGCGAAATGAGCCACACCGCTCTTGGTGTTGTGAGTCATGGCGCCACCCAATGCCTCAGCCGTGATCTCCTCTGCCGTAACGGACTTGATGACCGCCGGACCGGTGATGAACATCTGGCTCGTGTTCTTCACCATGTAGATGAAGTCTGTGATGGCCGGGGAATACACCGCACCGCCGGCGCAGGGCCCCATGATGACGGAAATCTGGGGAATCACGCCGGATGCCGCCGTGTTGCGGTAGAAGATGCCCGCATAGCCGGACAGGGCATCCACAGCCTCCTGGATACGAGCACCGCCGGAATCATTGATGCCGATGCAGGGTGCGCCCATCTTCATGGCAAGATCCATAACCTTCCAGATCTTATGGGCATGCTTCTCACCCAAGGATCCGCCTTCCACCGTGAAATCCTGTGCAAAGGCATAGACGAGACGCCCGTCAATGGTGCCGTAGCCCGTCACAACGCCCTCGCCCGGAAGCTCCTTCTTGTCCTGGCCGAAGTTCGTGCAACGATGCTTCATGAACATATCAAGCTCGACAAAGGTGTTTTCGTCGAAGAGTTTCTCGATGCGCTCACGTGCCGTCATCTTGCCCTTCTCATGTTGCTTGTCGATGCGGGACTGGCCGCCACCCATCATGATATGCTCTTTCTTGGATTTCATTAACTCGATTTTTTCCTGAACAGTAGCCATTTCTACCTCCTAATCCAATGACTCATCGATCTCTTGGAGAATTACCATCTGTCGTGCTGGCACAGCTCAAGGAGAACGCCATGGGTGGCTTTCGGATGCAGGAAGGCAATCAGCGCACCGCCAGCACCCTTGCGGGGCTTCTCGTCGATGAGCTTCACGCCCTTCTCCTTCAAGTCGGCAAGCGCTGCCTCAAGATTGTCGACACGCAGGGCGATGTGCTGGATGCCGCCGCGGCCGCCATTCTTCTCAATGAACTTCGCAATCGGTGAGGAATCCTCCGTTGCAGCGAGGAGCTCAATCTCAGCACCGTTTGGCGTGGGGAAGAATCCTGTCGTGACCTTCTGCTCGGCCACCGTCTCCTCACCTGTCGAAGCCAGGCCGAGGGACTCGCTCCAGAACGAACCGACCTCCTTGAGATCGCCGACCGCGATACCAATGTGATCCACACCTAGAATCTTGAACATTTGATCTACCTCCTAATAGATTTCATATTCCAAGGATCTGCCCATCCATGAAACAAGCCTATTTCCGGACAGCTCCCCAAAGGCTATTTTAACATTTCACGCATGACATCGCCGACCACAGTATAGGGATCCGTCTGATGCTGCTGGAACTGTTCCACATAATTGTCCAGGCGTCCCGTATCCACGATCTTGCTCTTGATATAGCGGCTGAGATTGCTGTTCAGGATGTCCAGCATCTCATCCTTTGCCCGCTTCGTGCGGCGCTCCGCGAGGATGCCCTTCTCCGTGATGTAGTCACGGTGCTTCTGGACATTCCCCAAAAGCTCCGGAATCCCCTCGCCCTGATTTGCCACTACTTTCTGGATCGGCGGCCGCCAATCCGTCATGAAGCTGTCCAAATCAAGCATCATGTTGATTTCCCGCACGAGTTTGTCCGCGCCGGGCAAATCAGACTTGTTGATGGTGAAGAGATCTCCGATTTCCAGGATACCTGCCTTGATGGCCTGGATGTCATCGCCCATTCCCGGGATCAGGACCACCATCGTCGTATCGGCGGCCTTGACGATGTCCACCTCGGACTGTCCAACGCCCACCGTCTCAACAATGATGATATCCTTGCCAAAGGCATCCATTGCCTTGACAGCATCTGCTGTCTTATGGGAGAGTCCTCCCAGGCTGCCACGGGTTCCCATGCTGCGGATGAAGACACCCTCATCCATGGTCAGTCCGTTCATGCGGATGCGGTCTCCCAGGATGGCCCCGCCGGTAAAGGGGCTTGTGGGGTCCACCGCAATAATGCCCACGGTCTTGCCCTGATTGCGATATTCCTTCGCAATCTTGTCTGTAAGGGTACTCTTTCCTGCACCGGGAGGGCCTGTGATGCCAAGCACATAGGCATTTCCGGTGTGCGGATAGAGTTTGGTCATGATTTCCGTGGCCTCATCGTATTCATTCTCAATGGCCGTGATTGCCTTCGACAGGGCCAGCCGATTGCCCTGCAAAAGTTCCTCCACGATATCCATTCCTTCACCACCTTCTATTGGTTTTCTCCAGGAAAGGAAGATTTCCTACTAATAAAACTTAAAAAAATGGATGACGGCAGCAGAGCGCTGCTGTCATCCATAGGGCTATTGTTCGGTCAATGTCAAGCCTTCACATTCGCCTTGATGAAATCCACGACATCGGAAGTCGGGGTACCCGGCGTGAACACCTCGGCAACTCCTGCCTCTTTGAGAGCAGGGATGTCACCCTCGGGAATAACGCCGCCGCCGATGATAAGCACGTCCTTCATGCCCTTCTCGCGAACGAGATTCACGACCTTCGGGAAGAGATGCGGATGAGCACCGGAAAGAATGCTCATTGCAACGACATTCACGTCCTCCTGCAGAGCTGCCTCAGCAATCTGCTCCGGCGTCTGACGGAGACCGGTATAGACGACCTCAAACCCTGCATCGCGCAAAGCGCGGGCAACGACCTTCGCGCCACGGTCATGACCATCAAGGCCTGGTTTAGCAACTAATACTCTGATTTTCTTGTCCATTTCAAATTCCCTCCATATACTCACGGAAAGCGTGGAATTTTTCCCCGCCCGAATCCATCAAAAGAATCAAAGGCTCACATGTGCCTCGTACTCACCAAAGACCTCGCGCATCACGCCGCAGATCTCACCGAGCGTTGCATAGGTCTTGACAGCCTTCAGGATATGCGGCATGAGGTTCTCGCTCTCGTCCTTCTTGCAGGCTTCCTTCAACTCTGCCAGAGCAGCCTTGACAGCATCGTTGTCGCGGCCCTTGGTCATCTTGTTGATGGGCTTGCCGGCCTTGAGGTCAGCCAGCTTCTTGCACTGCTCGACGCCAACAGAAGCATCGACCTTCAGGAGGCCCTTGGGAGGCTCCTCCTCCATGGTGTACTCGTTGACACCGACGATGATGCGGCGCTTGTTCTCCACATCCATCTGCCACTTGTAAGCGCTGTCCTGGATCTCCTTCTGGATGTAGCCCTTCTCGATAGCCTCCACGGCACCGCCGAGCTCATCGATCTTCTTGATGTACTCAGCAGCTTCGTCGTAGATGCGGTCCGTCATGGCCTCTACATAGTAGGAACCAGCCAGAGGATCGATGACATCGGCAAGGCCGGACTCGTTCGCAACAATCTGCTGGGTGCGAAGAGCAATCGTGACGGACTCCTGCGTCGGCAGAGCCAAAGCCTCGTCACGGGAATTCGTATGGAGGGACTGCGTGCCGCCCATGACTGCTGCTGCGGTCTGGAGGGCAACGCGGATGATGTTGTTGTTCGGCTGCTGGGCCGTCAGCATGGAACCTGCCGTCTGCGTATGGACGCGGAGCATCATGGACTTCGGCTTCTGTGCATGGAAGCGGTTCTTCATGATGTTCGCCCAGAGGCGGCGGGATGCGCGGAACTTCGCAACCTCCTCAAGAACGTTGTTGTGAGCGTTCCAGAAGAAGGAGAGACGGCCAGCGAAATCATCGACATTCATGCCTGCCTTGATGGCTGCATCGACATAAGCGATACCATCGGCAATCGTGAAAGCAATTTCCTGTGCGGCCGTGGAACCGGCCTCACGGATATGGTAACCGGAAATGGAAATCGTGTTCCACTTCGGCACATTCTTGGAGCAATACTCAAAGATATTCGTGATGATACGCATCGACGGCTTCGGAGGGAAGATATAGGTGCCGCGAGCAGCATACTCCTTGAGGATATCATTCTGGATGGTCCCGCGAAGCTGGTCTGCCGGAACGCCCTGCTCCTCAGCAACGGCAATGTACATGGCAAGCAGTACGGAAGCCGGTGCATTGATGGTCATGGACGTGGAAACCTTGCCCAGGTCGATCTGGTCGAACAGGACTTCCATATCAGCGAGGGAGTCAATCGCCACGCCGACCTTGCCGACCTCGCCCTCGGAAATCGGATCATCCGAGTCATAGCCGATCTGAGTCGGAAGGTCAAAGGCGCAGGAAAGGCCCGTGCCGCCATTGGCGATCAGATAGCGATAGCGCTCATTGGATGCCTTGGCCGTGGAAAATCCTGCATACATACGCATCGTCCAGAAACGACCGCGATACATCGTGGGCTGAACGCCACGGGTGAAGGGATACTGCCCGGGGAAACCGATTTCCTCCGTATAGGCATCATCGCCCTTCACATCCAGCGGCGTGTAGATGCGCTTCTCCGGAAGATGCGGACGCTCCGGGAATTTCGCGACGGCTTTCTCGACACTGGCTTCATACTTCGCAAGTTCAGCCTGGATCTTTTCATTGCTCATGATGAATTTTCCTCCTGCTCTTTCAGTTCTAAAATTATATTATATATTTATATTTGTATTTCTATATTTTATTTTTTCATGGAACCCGTCTCAAGGAACCTCTCATGGAAGGAAAGAGCCTCCTTCAAGATATGGGGCGTATGCGCATGCTTCGTGGCCTCGACAGCGCGGTTGTAATAATCGAGAAGCACAGGCTTGTAATCAGGATGCGCACAGTTGTTGATGATCTCAAGAGCGCGCTCACGCGGTGCCTTGCCGCGGAGATCGGCAATGCCCTGCTCCGTGATGATGATATCCACATCGTGCTCCGTGTGGTCGATATGGGAGCACATGGGAACCACGGAGGAAATCTTGCCGTCCTTCGCAACGGAAGGCGTGTAGAAGATGGTCAGGTAAGCATTGCGCGCAAAGTCGCCGCTGCCGCCGATGCCGTTCATCATCTTCGAGCCGGTGATATGGGTGGAATTCACATGGCCATAGATGTCGACCTCGATGGCCGTGTTCATGGCGATGACACCGAGACGATGGACCACCTCCGGGCTGTTGGAAACTTCCTCGGGGCGGAGAAGCAGGTACTTCTTGTACTTTGCAACATCCTTGTAGAAGCGCTCCATGCCGGCAGGCGAGGGAGAGAAAGCCGTACCGGAAGCGATCTTCAGCTTGCCGGCATCGATGAGGTCGAGCATGGCATCCTGAATGACTTCCGTGTACACCGTGAGATCCGTCATATCGGAATCCACGAAACCTGCCAGAACGGCATTTGCCACATTGCCGACACCGGACTGGAGTGGCAGAAGGTTCTTCGGCATACGGCCCGCCTTGATTTCCGCATTGAGGAATTCCAGCGTAAAGGCCGCCATCTTCTTGGAGTTCTCGTCAATCGGCGAGAGGTCGCGGGTATGATCCTTGATATCGCAGGGAACGATGTACTTGATCTTCTCCGGCGTGCAGGGGATGTAGGTCGTGCCCACACGGTCATCCGCCTTCACAATGGGAATCGGCTGACGGTTCGGGGGATCCATGGGAACATAGACATCATGCATGCCATCGAGTTCCAACGGCTGGGTAGTGTTCACCTCGACGATGACGATATCAGCAGACTGCACATAGGAAGCAGCATTGCCGAGAGAAGTCGTCGGGATGATATTGCCCTCCTCCGTGATGGCGCATGCCTCAACCAATGCCACATCAATCTTGCCGAGGTAGCCGCAGCGGCTGAGCTGTGCGGATTCCGAGAGATGCAGGTCGAGATAATCTACCGAGCCATCGTTGATCTCTTTCCTGAGTGCAGTATCCGTCTGGTAGGGCAGACGGCCCTTGATGCCATGAACCTGTGCCAGTGCATCATCGAGCTCCGGGCCCGTGGAAGCCCCCGTCCAGATATTGACCGTAAAGGGCTCTTTCTTCATGCGCTCCGCCAAAGCAAGCGGAACCGCCTTCGGATAAGCAGATGCCGTAAACCCGCTGCAAGCCACGTTCATGCCTGGCTTGAAAAAGGCCGCTGCCTCCTCTGCCGTGACGATTTTTGCCTGCAGCGCCTTGTTGCGCACGCGATCGGAAATGTCAATCATCGAAAATCCTCCCTCAATCGTTTCTTGACCAACTCATGATAAAAAACACACGGACATTGAATCACCCAAATCATCATCCATAGATAAATCCGTCTAAGCAATTCGTACTATGAATGATAATCACAGATTATCATACCACTATGTGTTGATTATGTCCTGTTCATTATGATAACACGTGCAAAAAAAGCCGTCAAGATAGATTTGACGGCTTTTCCCTTCATTTTGTTATTCCATTCACTTTCTTTAATTGCATAAATCACTTCCTTGTAATATGATACGATAAACTGCTCAATCCGATAGACAGATCCTCATTCACGATATGCATGGAATCGGGCACCTGCATCTTGATGGGAGCAAAATTCCATATGCCCCGGATCCCCGCTTCCACCAGCAGGTCTGCCACCCCCTGGGCAAATGCCGCTGGAACGGCAATGATGCCGATGTGGATATTGCGTTCCCTTGCAATGCGTCTGACATCACGGATATCCTCCACCTTCACATGGTTCACGATGGTCCCGATGACATTGGGGTCCTTGTCAAACAAGGCCACCAATTGAAAGCCCAGGGACACGAAGTTCTGGTAGTTGGCCAATGCCACCCCCAGATGCCCGATGCCCACCACCGCCATGTTCCAGTGGTGGTCCAGCCCGAGAATCTCCCCCACATTCCGCTTGAGCTCGTTCACGTAATAGCCGACGCCCTTCTTCCCAAACTGGCCGAAGGAGGCGAGGTCCTTGCGTATCTGCTCCGGAGTGATTCCAAGACGCCTCCCGAGTTCCTCCGAGGAAATGATATCAATGCCCTCATCCTGCGCCAATCGCAAGGTCCGAAAATACAAGGGAAGACGATCGATTGTCGCATTGGATATGCTTATCTGCCCTTTCATCCGCACTGCCTCCTGATTTTCATGAATCCTCTTCTTCGATGTCCGCATTCACCGCTCCCAAAGCCGCCAACAGCCAAAGAAGCATCGATGTGGGAATGTTGAACAGCAGGTCATCGGTCAATCCATTGAGGGCCACAGAAACAAAGGCCAGCCCGATGCCAAGGGACAACCCTGCCCGAATGCGCCGGTCTTCCCAAACTTTGGCCTCAGTCCAGTCATTCGTCCATGTCTCCACCAGATTCCCTGCCCAGGTCCCGGTCTCTTCAGGTTCCGGCTCTGCTTCGGCATTCCACAGGATCGGCGCATCTTCTGTCACCGCAGTTTCCTGCCCGGCAGCTTCCTTTTCCTCAGGTTCTGCACTTTCCTCGTCCTCCGTTGCTGCATCCCGGGAAGTTGTGTCTTCCCTCTCCTCTACGCTCTCTTCCTCTTCACTTTTTTCATCTTCCGCGTCTTCGCTCTCCTCACCGGCCCCGCTCTCTTCTTCGCTTTTCTCTTTTTCTTCTTCGTCTTCTATAGGATTCTCTTCGTCCTCTTCCTCCGATTCGTCTGCACCCTCCGCTTCGTCTTCGTCCCCCGAATCCTCCGCATCGGTCTCTGCATCTTCTGTACCGTCCGCTTCGTCCTCTTTCGCCGAATCTTCTGCACCGTCTTCTGCTGTGTCATCCTCCGCATCCTGCGGTTCAGCGTCTTCTTTTTCTTCCTTCAGTTCCTCCGCCGAAACTTCTTCGTCGGAATCCTGCGCGCCATCCTTGACGGCTTCCAGTTTCACCTCTGCGTCCTGTCCGTCGCCCTCGGCTTCCCCGCCTTTTTCTTCCGCCACGGGCTCCTTTAACTCTGCCCTGTTTTCCTCTTCCCCATCTTCCAAGGCATCCGCGTCCTTCCCATCTTTCGGTTCCTCATCGGAGGTGGCTTTCTCCTCCTGCCCATCCGTTTCTGGCTGTTCTTCCTTCTCTTCTGCAGCTTTATCGAAAACAATCGCTGCCACAGGCTTCGGCTCGGAGAAAATCTTCGCGCGAAGGCAAAGGAACATGGTGCCGAAGAAATACCAGAAAAACGCCACTGCCCCGGCAATGCCGATTTCCGCCATGTAGTTCAGATAGATGTTATGGGCATGGACAATCTTGATGGGGGCTCCCTGCATGTAGAAATCATACTCCGGATAAACCATCCAGTAAGCACCCCAGCCGATGCCGAGAAACGGGTGATCCCCGATCATCGCCAAGGTTGCCTCCCAAAAGGCAAGGCGCATCTCCGAGGAGGTATCCATCTTCGTGAAGACCGAAACGATCCTCTCATAGAGAGTTGCATCCAGCAGGAGCACAGCACCCCCAACAGCAAGGCAGGCAAGGAAGATCCGCCAATCCTTGAAAAGCCCGTATCCCAGAAATACAATGGCAATGGCAAGGCAGGCTCCCCGGGCATAGGTCATGGCGAGACATGCTGCCACCAGCACCATCCCAAGGACCAGAAACGCCTTCTGTACCCTGTTGCCGCTCTTCATGAAGAAACCCAGCAGCACACAGAGGACCGCATCGAGATATCCCGCCAATATATTGGGATTTTCCCAGGTGGAGAACACCCTTGTCGTAAGTTCCGGGAACGCCTGCCCATCCACCCATTTCATTTCGCTGATGTCAATCCCGAAAATGTATTGATAAAAACCGTAAAGCACAACGAGCGCCGCCGAAGCCCCCAAAGCCAGGACAAGCTTTTTCACCTGCCCGGCATCCCTGACATTCTGCCCGATGAGCAGATAAGTGAGGGCATAGACTCCCACAAGATTATAGTAATTATAAAAGCTGAACCCATAGTTCGGCGATACGGCAATGGAAACCGCCCCAAGGAACACAAACAGGGCCAGGGGAACATCAAAGGGAAGGTGCCGGAACTGCACATCCTTGACGGTGCGGAATCTCCATACCGTCAGCAGGATTCCCACCATCAATGCCACCGTCGCAAGGCTCGGCGACAGGGCGATGAAAAACGCCTCCGCCATCATGGCCCAGGTGATCCATTTCTTCATCCGTCTCTTGTGCCG